>CAZIII010000017.1:13244-23860 GCA_964539425.1 uncultured Tissierellaceae bacterium
ACATCTTGCATACCAAAGGTTCTTCCTATATCACTAAACCAACCGCTCTTATAGATTTTAAAATTGAATCCGTCCTTATTAATATATGGTGCTCTTATCCTTGTATATGTTGTACTTGTTTTTCCTGTAGATTGTGTATAAGTGTCCAATGTAACTACCCAATTTTCAAACCTAGCAACTACTTTTTTCCCTTTCCAAAACCCTTCATTTACAAAATCTGCTCCTATTTCACCTGCAAACTGATTCCATATTTCTTCCTGATTCGGCCCAAAAACACCTCTTAATAAACCCATTACATCTCCCCCTCATTACTTTGTACAAAACTTACATCCCAGTATTCCATATTTCCAATACATTTCACCATTATAATCTCCTCAATACATGCCAAATATCATTTCCAATAAATCCACAGCTTCTATATAATCTTTCTGGGTTTGTTAGGTTGTTCACTTCTCCAGAAACAGTAGTGAAGTTAGCATATGGTTTTAAGCGTTTCAATAACTCTACTACCAATACTTTCCCTAATTTCTTCCCATGATAGTCTGGAAGGACTTGAATCCACTCCAAAGCTCCCTCCTTAATTTTCATATCTATTTCAGCTATTCCAAGGGCAACAGGCCTCTCTGTTTTTTTCTCTATTATCCATATCCATAAATTATTATGAAACACGGGATGTTTAGTCCATTTAATTACTTCATTTGCATTTGGTTTAATATCATCATAACAAGAACATATTAAATCCGAAACCATTTGTAATTCAGTATTAATATTAACTTCTCTAATATAATATTCCTCTGGAATATTAATATCTATAATGTCTTTATTATTATGCATTAGCTTGAAGTATGATTTTTTATTAGGGAATTGCTCTTTCATATTATCATTCAGCTGGGATTGATGAACTAAAAGCATGTTAAAATCCTTTAAGTCTTCGTCATTTATATCTATATAATCTCTGTCCCAAAATGTATGTAACATAGTCTCATTCCAAATCTTCAAACTTTTAACCTGGTCCTTTTCCATTGAAAAACTACTATGAAAATTTTCAATTTGCCCAAGTGTCTTCCACAATGCGGTGGCTTGTACCCTACATGGATTATCAACATATGTTTTTGTCAATGCTTGTGAAAATGATTGTGTTTCCATTGTCTTTCCTCCATAAATCAATTATTCTAAATGGGAAGTATCAGCTTCTAATACAATACTAGCTTCTTTATCATTGATTTCAATTATGGTAAGAGAAGTTCCTTGTAAAAATGGTGGATTCCATAGTTCTTCTAATGGGTTGTTTTTTATAATAGCATATATTGCTTTAATGACAACTGCGTGAGAAACTATCAGTACATTTTCCCCTTTAGAGTTATAGATAATTTCATCCAGCACAGATTTAACTCTTGTAAATAAATCTTCAAAACTCTCACCTTCAACTGGTTTATATAAGTGAGGCTTATTCCAAAAATTAAAAAACTCTGTTGGATACAATTCTTTTATATCATCATGCTTCATGCCTTCCCATTTACCAAATCCCATTTCCTTAAGAGAATCGATTAATACTATTTCTGTATCTTTATCTTGTCTAACATGTTTTGCTGTATCTATAGTTCTTCCTAAAGGGCTACAATATATATGATCAAAATCAATGTCTCGCAATCTATATCCAAGCTTTTTTGCGCCTTCAACACCACTATTTGCTAAGTCAGAATTTTTCCATCCCTGCATTCTACCCTCTTTATTCCATTCAGTTTCTCCATGTCTAGTTAAATATATTTTCAATTATGCTCCTCCATTCAAATGCTTTCTATCATGCTAAAAACTATCTCTGCCGATTTATTAGCTGCTATGGATTCAAATTCTCTATAGCTCATTGTAGCGTCATCATCCGCATTATCTGAAATACTTCTAATTACTATAAAAGGTATATTGTTTATATGAGCAACATGTCCTATTGCAGATCCTTCCATTTCTACGCAATGGGGTGAATAGTCTCTAATTAGATTTTTCTTTATTTCACTATCCTCTATAAAACTTTCTCCACTAATTATTCTTCCAATATGATAATTCCAATCTAAACTATGATGTAATTCACATGCCTTAACAGCAACTTCAATTAATCTTTCATCAGCTTGAAAATACTCCTTATAAGGAAAGCAACTTTCCATTTGTCTTTTTCTTACATCATGATGTGTAACATTACTAGATATTACTATATCACAGATTTTAACTGATTCATGCAATCCACCAGCAATCCCAGTATTTATAATGCCATCTACATGGAATCTATCGATTAGAATCTGTGTACATGCGGCTGCATTTACCTTTCCTCCACCACAAGATGTTATGATGATACTCTTGTTGTCTATAGAGCCAAAGAAGAAGTCAAATCCAGCTATATTTTCTTTTTTATTTATATCAAACTTGCTTTTCAATAACTCAATTTCTACATCCATAGCTCCTATAATACCTATCTTTTTCATACTAAACTCCTCTTATTATTTAATCTTCTTACTTCCTAAACCTTATCATAAATACCTTACCATTTTCTTCCTCTTTTACTACTTCAAATCCAGCCTTTTCACCAATTCTAATAAAATACTCAAGATCTTGATTTGCTCCTTTTAATGAAACTCCGTATCCAGTTTCTATCACCCTAATACGAGTATCTATTTCAAGCTGAATTACAAAGATATCTTTCTTAACATCATCTTTCATCTTGATTCAACTTTACTCATCCCTTCATAGTTTACTTACGCAGTGCTAACAAACTTATCTATATAACCTATTTCAAGTACCACTTCAAGGAAAACTTTTCTCCGCTTATTCTTTCAAATAATTCCTCATATTTATATAATCCAGATGGATTAATTACTTCACTAATTAGGAATTCCCCGAATTCCTTTGGTTTGTCTGTTATAGAATTTACTCCATATTTCTTACAGAAAACTTTTTTAAGCATTTCGCATGTTACATCTCCCATAAAATAGTTGTGCATATAGATTGGATGAGTTGTATAGTGGATTCTGTATGCAAATGGTGGTGCTTGATCAAATGGTTTATCTCCAAATAAGTCTCCAAACACTTTGAAATATAGGTTGTGTATATCATCCAATGAATTGATTTCATTTCTATATAGTTCGTGGTCAAAGAAAATACTTCCAATGAATCTTAGATAGTTTAATTTCTTGTATTCCCCTAATTCTTTAAATGTTGCTTCCACCGATTTATCAAAGAAATCCTTATAGAACATTTCGTTATATAGGAAGCCACCAAATAAGTTTGCGATGCCTTCTGATATTATTCCACTTACACCTTGATTTAATAGTATTTCATCTGGCTTCAGTAAGAAGGAATGTATTCCATGTCCTGTTTCATGTAGCAGTACTCCATATTCGTGATATTTGTTTTTTACATTGGCAAGGATTCTTGAATCTACTCCATTTTTTATAGGAAAATTATATCCCCATTCAGACTTGTTTTTTCTTGAGAAGATGTCGTAGGTAATATTGAATTCATCTAGATCTAATCCAAAATTCAAGAAGAGCTTCCTCAACACTTCATAATAGCTAGACATGTCCACTGTTGTATTTTGAGCAGGAGCGATTTTAGCCAATATATAGTCTTCATCCCAAGGCATCATTTCATCACAATTTAAAAACTTATTTGCATATTCTTTTCTTTTATCATTTAAAATATCTATATGAGATTTTAATTCATTTTTCCAAGTATCAAAAATAGCTGGGCTTAATTCATTTTGTTTTAGACTATGGTCTACAAAGTCTTTATCTCCATATGCTATGGCATATTCTTTTCTCATATTAATTAAATCTATAAAACCACCTTCTACTAAAGGTTTATTAATTTGATTTCTTGCAAAATATGCTTTCTTCCTTAATTCTCTGTCCTCTTCGTTAGATAATATTTGAGTCAACTCAACACTTGAGACTTCTTTTCCATCTAACTTGAATCTAAAAGTATTAAGTATCATAGATAGTTCATTGGTTTTCTTTTGAATCTTCAAATTCAGTTCATTTAATTCATCGCTTAAATGATAGGATTTAATCCCATCATAAGCTATCTCTACTCTTCTTTTATCTATTGGGTCTAAATCCATCCCCTTATACTCCAATACCAAATCATAATTACTCTTGTCCTCTAAAAAATCGTTCATCTCTTTGTAGGCCTTTTCTATTCCAAAATCGTATCCTGCAGTATATTGCACCCATGATAATTTAGATAAATTTGTTCCCATTTCATCAATCTTTTCTGCCATTCTCAGTAGTTTTTCCAATCTATTTTCCCCCTTAATATGTATAGTTTTTTAGCAGTTACTTATATTACTATTCTACATTTATTGCCAAATTCCTTCTTTTCCAAAATAAAATTTCTCTCTTTATGGAATATTGATAAGGTCTATTTATAATGATACAATAAAAGCGTGGAATAAAACAATATTATTAGATTTTTTGCTATAATTTGTGAGGTGGTTTTATGAAAATTTATGTAGATGCCGATGGGTGTCCAGTTGTTGATATTGCAATTAATCTTGCTAAAGAATATAAATTAGAAATCATAGTAGTCAAAAATTATGCACATGTACTGAATGACGACTATGCCACAATTGTTACTGTGGATATATCTCGTGATAGTGCAGACTATTATATAGTAAACCATCTGCAAAAGGGCGATATAGTAATCTCTCAGGACTATGGATTTGCTGCAATGGCTCTATCAAAAGGGGCTATATGTATCACCCAAAATGGGTTAATTATTTCATCCGATAATATAGATGGTATGCTTAATAGTAGACATATTAATCAAAAACTTCGAAGAGAACAAAAAATTTACTCCAAAATAAAAAAGCGAAGCCCTATGGCAAATATACAGTTTGAGAAGAACCTAAGAGATTTGATCAATTCTTTTCTTAGATAAATAAGTAAGTGAGGTAATTATATGATTGAATGTAGCGTAAATAATTTAATTAAATACTATGGAGCTAATAAAATATTTGAAAACATATCATTTGAGCTAAAAACAGGTGATCGTACTGGGCTAATAGGTCAAAATGGATGTGGCAAGACTACTCTTATGAAGGTTCTAATGGGAGTAGAAAACTACCATGGTGGTAATATCAGCTTTAGAAAGGGTGCTAAATTAGGATATTTAGACCAAATATATAAGGCTTCTCCTACCACCACTGTAATAGATCTACTTGAAGAATCATTTAAAGACATATGGGATTTAAGGTCTAATTTAAAAGCCTTAGAAAATAAATTAAAACATTTGACCGGTGATGAATTAGAGATAGAAATGAATAATTATGGACTTCTATTGGAACAGTATGAATTAGCAGGGGGCTATGAGGTTGATATGAATATCAACAGGATATGTCTGGGACTTATGATACCCGATAATTTTAGAACCAAGCCATTCGAAGAACTTAGTGGTGGAGAAAAGACAAGGGTGTTGTTAGGAAGACTCTTATTAGCACAACCTGATATTTTACTTTTAGATGAGCCTACAAATCATCTAGATATAAGATCAATTGAGTGGCTAGAAAGCTTTTTATCTGAATATAAGGGAACTATTCTTATAATATCCCATGATAGGTCATTCCTAGATAGAGTGGTTAATAGAATTATTGAATTAGAACCAACTGAAGCAAATCTTTATGATGGAAATTATAGTGCTTATGTAATAGAGAAGGAAAGAAGATTTGAACTTGAATACAAGGCCTACCTAAATAATCAGAGAAAAATTGAGCAAATGGAACGTCAAATAGAACGTTATAGAATTTGGGGCGCCATGAGGGATAGCGAGAAGATGTACAAACGAGCTAAAGAACTTGAGAAAAGACTAGATAAAGTTGAAGTAATAGATCGCCCAACCCTTGAAAATTCTAAGATTAGATTGAACAACAATACTATTCAGAGAACAGGTAAGATTGTACTAAGGGTTGAAAATTTAAGCAAGTCCTTCTCTGGCAAAAAACTTTTTTCCGATTTATCCTTTACTCTATTCTATCAAGATAGGCTTTGTATAATGGGTGAAAACGGTAGTGGTAAAACTACTCTCCTTAAAACCCTATTAGGTGAAATTTATCCTGATAGCGGAGAGCTTTCTCTTGGAGCAAATGTAAAGATTGGCTATTTACCACAAAATGTTGTATTTGAAAATGAGGACTTAACCATATTAGAATATTTTGTATCAAAACATAACATTACTCAATTAGAAGCCAGATCAGAATTGGCAAAAATGCTGTTTTTAAGAGACGATGTATTTAAAAAAATTAGATCTCTATCAGGTGGAGAAAAATCTCGTTTGAAACTATGTTCTCTACTCCTTGATAAGGTTAATTTGATGATTTTAGATGAGCCAACCAATCATTTGGATATTGATTCTAGGGAAGTATTAGAGGAAACCTTAGTAAATTATAGTGGAACTATTATTTTCGTATCCCATGATAGATATTTTGTGAGAAAAGTAGCTACTAAAATTATGATTTTTAATAGTTTAGATGTAAGACTCTACCCTATGAATTATGATGATTATTTGGAAGTAAGACAAAAAGAAGTGGAAAATCAACCTGATAAAAAAGAAAGTAGACCACCTAAGGTTACTTGTCCAAAACCTGTGAAAAAGCCTAATAATACTTATAAATTGACTAAAATCGAAAATGAAATTGAGGTTTTAGAAAATAGACTAAAATTAGTTAATGAAGAAATGAATATCAATAGTGATAATGCTGATAGATTATTTGAACTTTTTGAAGAGAAAGAAGAGTTAGAAAAACAGCTAGAAAAACTTTTTGATAAATGGGGAGATCTGCAATAAAATTAAATGGTATTGAGATAAAGAGGAGAATATATGAAATATAAAAAAATTGTTGAAGGAATATTTTTAAAGAGGCCTAATCGCTTTATAGCCCAAGTACTAATAGACGGAAAGGAAGAAACAGTTCATGTAAAGAATACTGGGAGATGTAAGGAATTACTCCTTCCTGGAGCTAAAATTATATTAGAAGATTGTTCCCATAATCCTAATCGAAAAACAAAGTATTCACTTATCTCTGTTTGGAAAGAAAATATGCTAGTCAATATGGACTCTCAAGTTCCTAATGCCGTAGTTTTCCACGGAATTAAGGATAAGAAAATTCATGGAATTGATGATGTAATACATTTAAAGAGAGAGGTTACCTTTGGCAATTCTAGATTTGATATATATTTTGAAACTAAAGACCAAAAAGGCTTTATTGAGGTAAAAGGTGTAACTCTGGAAAATAACCATATTTCCATGTTTCCAGATGCTCCTACAGAAAGAGGAGCTAAGCATGTCCTTGAGATGATAGAGGCTGTAAATCAGGGCTATAAAGGAATAATATTTTTTCTAATACAAATGAAGAGTCCAAAACAATTCAGGTTAAACTGGGAAATGGACAATAAGTTTTCTCAGGCGGTAAAATTGGCTAGTGAAAATGGCGTAACTATATTAGCCTATGATTCCATTGTATATAATAACAGTATTGAAATAGGGAATCCTATAGAAATAGATCTTAATTCAAAATAATTAGGATTTCCTATTAGTTATTTTCTCTCTCCAAATAAGTAACTACTGCTAAATACAAATTTCCTTGCTGGCTATAGTCTATATCGATTATTTCTAATATTGATTCTTCATTCTCACCTATCCAGTCTTCTACTTTTCCCTTAAGCATAGCTCCATCATCATAGTCAACTATATACATATGTTTCATATCATCACTCCTAGTCTAGTAATTACAATTATTATATTAACTGAATAGGTAAAAGTTTCCTTGATATTTTATGAATTTCTTTATCCTTTGGAATATTGATATGAGCTGTTTATAGTGATACAATATAATCATGTAATTAACTAATATAAACAGATTTTTATCCATTATTGGTTATTTGATGATAATTTATGTTGATACTCATAATTCATAAAATGAATGGCAAAATTTAATTAATTTAAAGGGGTGCATATAATGAATATGAAAGAAATTAGAAATGTGGCAAGAGATAAAATGAAAGGCTATTGTAGAGTTTGTCCTGTATGTAATGGAGTAGCTTGTGCCGGAGAAGTCCCAGGTATGGGAGGTTCTTTAACAGGATCTACTTTCAAATCAAATGTAAATGATTTAGCTGAAGTAAAACTAAGAATGAAAACTATTCATAATGCTAAAAGTCCCGACTTAGCATTTGATTTCTTTGGAACAAAATTAGATACTCCTATAATATCTGCTCCTATTACTGGTAGTGCATTTAATATGGGTGGAGCATTAACTGAAGAAGAATACATTGACAGTGTTATTAATGGAAGCTTAAATGCTGGTACTATGGCAATGATTGGAGATTCTGCAGACCCAGAATTATATATATCTGGACTTGAAGCTTTGAAAAAGGTTGAAGGCAAAGGTGTTGCTATATTAAAGCCTAAGGAAAATAAAGTTGTTATAGAATCCTTGAAAAAAGCAGAAGATGTAAAGGCTATTGCTGCTGGAATGGATATTGATGGAGCTGGACTTATTACAATGGCATTAAAGGGTGCTCCTGTTGGACCTAAAACTGTAAATGAATTAAAAGAGATAATCTCATCTACAAACCTACCTTTTATACTAAAGGGCATAATGACAGTAGAAGAAGCTCTTCTAGCAGTTGAAGTTGGAGCAAAGGCAATAGTCGTTTCAAATCACGGTGGTAGAGTACTTGATCATGCACAATCTACTGCGAAAGTACTACCTGAAATAGCTAATGCTGTTAAAGGAAAGATAATGATTCTTGTAGATGGTGGAATTCGAACAGGTGTCGATGTCTTTAAGATGATCGCCATAGGAGCAGATGCAGTTCTTATAGGTAGGCCTGTAATAATAGGTGCCTTTGGAGGATATGCAGAGGGCGTTTCATTAGTTATTGAAGATATGAAAAATCAATTACTTCAAACTATGATTTTAACTGGTGCAAAAGATTTAGGATCTATTGATAATTCTATGATTTCTATTGAATGGTAATAATAATCCCTTCTTAATACTTAGTATTAAGAAGGGATTATTTTATTTTCACCTATAAATATTTCTATATCATAAAACCTTTACCTTATCTAAAACCTTATATCCTACTAACAATGATATAAAGTAGATCATACCTAAAAACCCACTAACTTTTAATCCTATAAATATAGCTGCAAGTATCATTAATGGATGTATATCTAATGTTTGAGATACTATTTTAGGCTCAATTATTTGTCTTACAACAGTAACAACTAAAAATAATACTATCAATCCAATAGCAACAAATGATTCACCTATAATAAAATTATAGATAATAAGTGGAATAAATATTAGTATCATACCTATTACTGGTAGTATATCAAAGAGTGCACAGACAATACTTAAAATAACTGCAAAATCAATTTTCAACAAACTAAACCCTACTAACACCTGTGCGAAAGTAATAAATACAACTAGGGAATAAGCCTTAACATAGCCTACAGTCATAGAAACTCCTTCTTTGATGATGCTTTCCATCTTCGACTTCCCATCCATAGAAAAAACTGAATAAAATCTACCACTAAATACTCCAAAATCCTTGGAAAATAAGTAAGTTGCTATAAATGTAATAACTGCAATCAACAAGACTGAAGGAAGACTTAAAACTGCTGATAACACCGTATTTAATGCTCTAATTGTAATATTTAGTAGTTGTGCTAACAAGGTTTGTAAATATTCATATATCCGAGACACTACTACAGGATCAATTTGACCTACAATTTCTGTTATCTCCACAAATAATTTATCAATATATACCACCATACTATCAATACTTGGTATCTTTGCTAACAATAATATAGACTCGCTTGTTACCTTATAAATAATTAGGGTCACCATAAAACTTAAGATAACAAATATAATAGTGGTTGTAACAATCGCTGAAATTCCAGGAGAAATTTTAAGTTTCTTTTGCAAGAAATAGTTAAATTTCTTTGTAGTTAAAGCAATAAAAAAACCTAAGACAAAAGGTAGAGTATACCTCAATGTGTAAAAGAACAAAACAAATAATAGCGTAAAAACTAGTACAAAGATTCCTGTTCTCTTTAACTTTGTAACAAATATGTTATCTAACATTTCTTGCCCCCTAATATAGTAGTCAGATATTTATCATGCTACTAAAATAATATCATGAATTCTTGATATAACCAACCATTTATTTATATAATATTTTCATATTCCTTCTTTTATATATATTATAGATATACTTTGTCCAATATTCTTTATTTTATTTAAAATTCCATCTAAATAAAAACAAGGTATATAATTAAAGCTATATACCTTATTTCATCTATAATTACAATTATTTAATGATTGTAGTAGTTAAACCCTTTCTAAGAACGGATTTTTTCTTATTCTTCTTCTCCTCAAGATTTTGATACTCATATTCCCAAGAAATGTTTCCACTTAGAAGCTTTGAATCATAATCATCGAGTATAAATTTAACTTCTTTAGACAGAAAAAATAGAGCAAGTATATTTGGTATTGCCATTATACCCATTGCCATATCTGCTAATTGCCATACAAAAGTTGCATCTATCATTGTTCCTACTACTAA
>CAZIII010000018.1:0-23593 GCA_964539425.1 uncultured Tissierellaceae bacterium
ATCTATTATTCCAGTCTTCACTTCATCTATAAGAAAACTAATCCCTCTGTTTTCCGTTTCCCCTATATGGCCTACTACTTCATAATCTTTGATTAAGCATCCTCCGAAAACTTTAAGATCATTATTTTCAACTTTTATTCTAGGTACTATTACTGCTCCTTTATCCATATCTTGGATGAAATCTGTTAGGGATTTGGATCTAAATTTAACTGAAGAACCAGCATTGTTAAGCAAAGTATATACAGTCCCTTCTATAACCTCTTGTTTTGTAGCTTTAGGCACAGACTTAAGTACATCTTCGGCTTTCTCTTCTGCTGTTGCAATTAATAGTTTTTTGTTTATTATAAAGTCTCTACTTAATCCATCCATAATTTCCCTCACTCTATGTGGATCTTCTGCAAGTTCTTCACCTAATATTAGTGCTCTTAGATGCTTGAAGTAAAAAGGATATTGTACTATATGGGACATTCTCTTAGTTCCTTCGAAAATAGAAGTTGTAGGGACAGAGACTACAAATACTCTTTCTTCTTGGGTTGCATTTTTTCCTATGGCATTTATATTAAGGTAGGATATTGTGACTATATAATCTCCTTCTTCTTCGCTATGATTTAAATCTACACCTATGGAATATGGAAATATCCTTTGATTTATCTCCACCATATCCCAACATCCTGTAGTTAATATTAGTACATTTAATATTATAATCAGCAGTATTTTCTTCTTCATTAAGCTCTCCTCCTGGTTTTATAATATCCAATACAATAGATTATGATAGGCATCAAAATCCCCGAGAAAACACCTGCATAATTGAGGACTTTTCCTAGCTGACTACTGAGTTCTATGATGTTGCGAGGCATTAGAGCTATTATGTATATAAATGGCAAAAGAGGTAAAATAAATAGGTCTTGAGATTTAGTGCTACATAGTTTTGAGAGGACTTGCCCCCCTGCATAGTAGAAGGGTGCTATTGACCCAAAAACAATTATGACCCATATTGCCACTACTAGGCCATCTAAATTTTCAATGAAAAATCCAGGTAAATCAATCTCCTTCATCAAGGATATTGTAGGAAAGGTTTGCCTTTGCAAATGGCTAAGTCCATATTGGGATAATGATATTATGAATATAACCGTATATACAAGTATTACAAGAGCAATACCCATAAGGCTTGATTTCAAAGTCTTTTCTCTTTCTTCTGCAAAGGGCAGCACAAATAATAATATCTCGAAGCCCATATAGCTAAAAAATGTGGTTTGTATGCCCTTCGGCAGTTGTTCGATGCTGGATTGGAATACTGGCAACATATTTGTAAAATCTACATCTGCTAAACTTACTAGAGTCAGAAGTATTGTAAATCCTATTACAATTGGATATATATGATATCCAGCTCTACTAATCATTTGAATATCTAGTCTTGCTATATAGGATGTGGCAATGATAAATGTAAGCATTATAATCTCTATTGGTGTAGTGAGTAACAAAAATGCTTTTATCATCTCAGCAAGATTTCTTACCACCGATGCACATACAAGAATACAATCAAATAATAATACAATAAGAAAGATATTAAACACCCATTTCCCTAAGACCTCTCTTCCAATTTGGAATATATCCTTATTTGGATAAAGCTGGAAGATTTTATTTATAATGATTATAAAGGGAACAGTAAGTAGACCCCCCAGTATTATTGGTATCCATCCATCATTTCCCATAATTAATGATATGGAATTTGGTAGTGTTAGTATCCCTACCCCAACTACTGTTGAAACTACTAGAGCTTTTATTTGTTTAGATGATATCTGATTAAGATTTTTCATTATTTTATCTTCTCCTCATCCTTCTCTTGTTTCTTGGTTGTGTAAAGGCTGGCCTCTTTTCTAATGTTTGTATTGGTGCTTTTATTAGAGTGTCTTTTAACTCTCCCGAATCAATTCCTAGCCCAGAATATGGTGATGTAAATGGTACTCCATAGCTATTTAATTTGATTAAATGTGTACCCAAAACAATTAACCCTAGCATAATTCCATATAGTCCAAAAATAGCTGCTCCCAAAATCAAAATAAATCTCCAAATCCTAAATCCTGCTGATAATTCGTAGCTTGGTATAGCAAATGCAGATATGGTTGTTATTGCTACTATGATTATCATAAGGGAGCTAACTATTCCAGCTTCCACTGCTGCTTGACCTATGATAAGTCCTCCTACAATCCCTACGGTTGTACCAATGGGGCCAGCTATCCTAGTTCCTGATTCCCTTAAGAGTTCCATGGTAAGTTCCATCAAAACTGCTTCTATTACTGCCGGGAAAGGGACATTCACCCTACTGGCAGCTAAATAATAGGTCAATTTCGTGGGTAGTAGTCCTGGATGATATGCGGTGATTGCTATATAAAACGCTGGTGCTAGAACAGATAATAGTATGGCTATAAATCTTATTATTCTGATGAGTGAAGCCTCTGTCCAACGAGTATAATAGTCCTCAGAAGATTGCATTAATGTGCCTATTGTGGCAGGTACTATTAGTGCAAATGGAGAATTATCAACTATAATAGCTACCCTACCCTCATAAAGTGCTGCTGCCACTGAATCTGGCCTTTCTGTGTTTTCAATTTGAGGAAATGGAGATAAATAATCATCCTCAATTAAATTTTCTAATATGGAGCTATCAAGTACTGCATCTATATCTATTGATCTTAGTCTTGCATTTACTTCTTGGACTAGAGATTTATCTACTATATCCTCCATGTACATGACTGCGACACTAGTTTGCGATCTTCTTCCCACTTTTCCCATCTTAATTTTCAAATTAGAATCCTTGATTCTTCTCCTAACTAAAGTCATGTTTACCTTTACAGATTCATTGAACCCATCTCTTGGTCCCCTAATTACTGTTTCCGTCTCAGGTTGAATAACACCCCTTGATGCCCATCCCTTTGTATCAAAAATTAAACATTTATCCACATTATCAATTAATATTACCGTATCTCCTGAGAGCACAGCATTTAATATACCTTCAATGTGAAATTCTTCTTTTATATCTATGGTCGTTAAAGCTTCTTTTGCTATTACATCTATCAATGAAGATTTGAAACCTTGGAGAGAAAAAGATCTTATCTCTTCTTCTATAAACAAAGAATAAATAGCATGTTCAGCAATATATTCCTTATTTACTAGTCCATCTATAAATACAAGGGTCATTTTTACTCTAAAAACATCACCAACTTCAATTCTCCTAAAATTCACATCATCACAGTCAGTGAATATTGTTTTTAATACTTTTTCATTTTTCTCTAGATCTTTAAGTAATATTTTTTCCATAGCCAACCCCCTACATAAATAACATTAAAATAAACATTAAACCACCTATTGTAATATAAGAGTAGGATATTATTTTTATAATTTTTAATTCTCTTACATATCCTTTTTGTTTGTAAGACTTTCCGTCAACTAGTAAAGTGAATAGACTTACTGCAATTATTATGAAGACATTACCATAACTGGATATTTGTTTTACTCCATTAACTAATTTTAAAAACAAAAAACCCACCTCCTGTAACTTATATAGTTTACAAAAGATGGGTAATATATACATTTATTAAATTGTCTGTACTGCGAGAACCGTCCCTGTGGTCAGCATTTCCTTTAGCTTGCTCATTGAATGATTTAATTTATCTAGGTCATCAAACAATCCAAATACAGTAGAACCGCTACCGCTCATGAGAGCACCCAATGCTCCGCTCTTTTTCATCATGTTTTTAATTTCAAGGATAATAGGGTGTTCTTCTATGACTACTTCTTCCATTACATTTATCATATTGTCTGCTACTGATTTTAGGTCGTTATTTTCTAAAGAAGATATCATCTTTTTCATATCTAATTGAGGATTATTCTTCAGTTTTAGATTGTTGTAAACATTAGCTGAAGATACTCCTATCCCTGGATTTGCTAGAAGTACATGTTTCCCTCCGAAGGATTTAAGTTTAGTAAGTTTTTCACCTATACCCTCTGCAAGGGCAGTACCACCTATAATACAATATGGCACATCTGCACCAATCTTCACACCAATTTCCATAAGGTCTTCTTCACTTAGATTTAATTTCCAGAGTTCATTTAGACCTCTCAATACAGCTGCTGCATTGGAGCTACCTCCTGCTAACCCTGCTGCTATTGGTATTCTCTTATGTATATTTATTTCTATGCCTTTATATATTCCAGTTCTTTCTTGTATAGCCTTCCAAGCCTTATACACTAGATTTGTAGAGTCTAGTGGAAGGTTGTCGGCGTTAGATTCTAATACTATATCCTCTTCGATCTCCCTAATAGTTAGGGTGTCCCTAAGGGATATCTGTTGCATTATGGTGCTTATCTCATGATAACCATCTTCTCTTTTATATAATACATCTAGACCTAGGTTGATTTTACCGTAGGACTCTATGACAATTTCTTTCATCTTATGTTTCTCCTTTGTAAAAATTTAGCGCCTTAATTATACCATAGTTCCATAGTTATATAAAACATATTATTTAGAATGATACATCTACTTTTTTCTCGATGATTATCTTTTCACCAGGCATTATATTATTTGGATTGATATTCTCATTTCCTTGTAATATCTCTTCTATTGTTGTGTTATACCTTTTGGCTATATCCCACAAAATAGTATCTTTTTGAACTATATAAATTGTTATACTTGGGCGGTTTCTTTTATCTATTAGGTCTCCAGTTTCTTCTATTGAATTTATTACTGATAATAATCTATTTCGATTTAGATTAATTTTATGTTTGATGACAGCTTCTATACTAAAACTTTCCTTGGATACAACAGTTTTTATTGATTCTAGCTCCAGATCTATATCTATTAATCCTCCAGGCCTTTTATCTTCCAAAGGTAGATAGTATTTATATGGAATTTCTTCCCTTAGGGTGCATATCTCTTCTGTTCCCTCTTCTAAGTAAATTACCTGTAATGAAAGAATTCCCTCTATTATGATTTCCTCTTCTCCAAATCTAGATTCAATTATAATTGGATGTCCAGTTAAATCATATATTTCTTTAATAGCATTATTAGATAAATCCTTATATATATTTTCCTTGTATATTATTGTTTTCACATTTTCTATAAGGTTTATTTCTTCTGTCCCTAGTTTTATTTTTTCCTTTGTAGAATATGCATCTACTATTAAAGATTTTTCATTTTCAGCAAAGGCATTACCTGAGACCCTAAGCTTTGTTTCTAAATCCAGTACCTTAAGCTGGCCCTCGTCATTTTCCAATACCTCATATCCACCTTCTACTACTTCAATGAGAATTTCTCCTTGACTACCTGCTAAAGCTCCTGGTATTTCTAGAAAATGATTAAATGGTATTTCCTCTTCGATTGCAGCCATTTGGTTTTCACCATAATAGATTATCCTGGTATTTACCACTCCCGATACTATTATTCTATCTTCCACTACTGTTGATTCTACTTCATAGGCAGTGATTGAAACCTTTAGGATTTCCTCAATAGCAGGTTTTTCTTCTCCTATTTCAAGGGCTTCTTTCACAATGGCATAGGATGTCTCCCTACCGTAAACTTCTTTATATTTAATGGTTTCCTTCAATGTCTGTAAATCTTTCAAATCACTTGCAGACTTAATTATCTCTATTGTATTTCCTTCTTCAACTTTTCCCTCTAAATTTACTAATGCTTTAAGAGCCATTTTTCTCTCATCTACTATTTCCTCTTGTATATATTCAATATTAGACTTTATCATGGCTGACATTTCTTCTGTGATCCCCGGTATTTCTATTTCTTCTCTAAAATCTGCATTTGAATCAATACTATAAATATTGTTTTCTTCTTCCTCAGATCTATATACTACTTTAAACTTCACTACACCTGATACTACAATCCTATCCCTTATAACTTTAGTAGTGAGTATTTCCACCGTTCCATCAGTCCACAATATCTTGTCTATATTAGGTTTCGATGGATTTAAATATACTTCTGTCTCTACTAAGGCTTGGGTCTCTTCTTTGCCTCTTAGTTCTTCAATCCTTAGTACGTCTTTGTTAATCTCTATGGTCATAATATCCCCCCTATTATTTGCTTTATATAATCCTATAGAGATATATATGCTTCAATCTCTTGATTAATGAATAAATACTAGGGTAAAAATCAAATAAAATAACTGTACCCTTTCAGTTCTACTGAAAATGTACAGTTATGCATTATGAAATCTTTACTTGTGATTGAGTTTGCGCGCAAATTGTTACTTCCACTGTTCCTGTCAACACATCTGTGTAAGTGTATGATACTTTTCTGCTGCTTTCATATTCATTACTTATGCTGACAACAAATAAGTTTGGATATGCAGCTTCCAATACGCCTTCTCTAATTATAGTCTTTTTTCTTCCTTTATTGGCTTTTAGTATTACTTCTTTTCCGATGTGTCTCTCGATGTCTTTCCGAATTCTGATTAAAGTATTTTTTTCCAATAGCATAAACCACCTTCCATAAGTTGCTCCCCAACTTCGAGGGCAGAAGAAGTGTTACCCATTTTAAAATTATATCACAGATTCGTTTTTTTGTCAAATAAATAAATAATTATACTATTAATACTTTCTCTTGTCAATTCCAAATATTAAAAGTTTTTATCAAGTATCCCTATTTTAATAAAAAATTATATGGTTTCCTTAGATTTTCTTGAAAAATTTGTCATATACTGTGGTATAATATATTTAAACATATTATAAAGGGGGAAAATATTTTGAAAGGTACTATAGTATCTGCTTGGGTAAAGACTTGCAGAACATTATACGGAGATAAATTAACTAATGAAGCATTGGAATATTATAATTTAAGTCCCAATAAAATTTTTATGCCTACTGAAGAAATAGAAGATAGAGTTGCCAGAGGAATACTTGATTATATAGCGGACAAACTAAAGAAAACATCGGACGAAGTATGGAGAACAATGGGAAACAACAACGTACTTACTTATTCTAAGGATTATCCAGCATTTTTTAGATATAAAAATCTTTATTCTTTCTTATCTGCCATGTATGATATCCATGTAGTAGTAACAAAGAGATTTTCTGGTGCAAAACCACCTATTTTAGGAATAAAGCCAGTGGATAAATATACTGCTCATATGACTTATTCTTCTAAGAGGGGAATGTTTGCATATTTCCATGGTATGCTAGAGGGAGCTGCAATGTACTTTAAAGAAGATATTAAGGTTGAAACCTTAGAGAAAACTGGGGATTTCACTAAAATAGCTATTACTTTCCCTGAAGAAATATATCTTGAAAAAAAATATCTATTTAATAAAGCTTTATCCTTAGGCTTTATAAAATCTGTTGAGGGAAAAATAGCTCTATCTTCTCTTTTATTGGTGGGTATTCCCGCAGTATTATTAAATAAATTTGTGGATTCAAGTATAGCACTTCCTGCTACTTTAATCTTAGCAGCGATAATACCATACTTTGTAGGAAAGGGATTATTTAAACCTATAAAGTCTATTTATCATTCCTTAGATGGACTTTTGGATAAGGACTTATCTTTTGTAGAGGGTATAGTTACTAAGGATATCTTCGAGGATATTAACAATAGGATTAATGATGTTAAAAACAGCATCAAAACTGATTTTGTAGGATATAAAGGTACAACGGATGAATTAAATGTTTTTGCGGATAAATTTGCTGATATTTCAACTAATATGGCCTATACATCTACTGAAATAACCAATGTAGTAGAGCAGGTTGCAGGTGGAGCTATAAATCAAGCTGATGAAACGGAACAGGTAGCTTATCAATTGAATGGTTCAGTTATTTCCTTAAACGAAGTTGTAAGGAAGGAAAATGCAGGTAAAGAAGAGCTTGAAAATGCTGTAGATCAAATAAACAAAGGATTTGATGATTTAAAATCTACTTCAGATAGTTTAAATAATGTATTAGCAAAGTTTTCCCAGGTTCAAATAAAGGGACAAGATCTTCAAAACAGAGCTAATGAAGTTCGTAATATAGTAGATACTGTTGAAAAGATAGCTGAACAGACTAATCTATTGGCTTTAAATGCAAGTATAGAAGCATCTAGAGCTGGAGAATTTGGCCAAGGATTTACTGTTGTTGCTATGGAGATTAGGAAACTAGCAGAAGGGTCCAAGGACGCCGTACAGACTATTAATACAAACCTAGAATCCTTCGTAAAGGATATCGATGGGTTTGTAGGGGATATTTCCAATCAATTTAATGTATTGGAAAAAGAGAATGTAAAGTTAAATCAAGTTGCAGAGGATAATCATGCTTCCATAAATTCCATAGCTAAAGTATCTAATTTAATTATAGAATTAACAAAAGAGCTAACTAATGAAACAAATAGTATAAACACCATTTCCCATAGTATAGAATCATTAGCTGCTATTGCAGAGGAAAACTCAGCTTCCTCACAAGAAGTATCAGCCAATGTTCAAACATATACTGAGGAAATAAGAAAAATGACTGAAAGTATTCACGAATTCAAAAAAGTTAGTATGGACTTTAGTAAAGACTTAGAAAAATATATAGTTTAGGGACAAGGGGACAGGAATACTGTCCCTTTTTTAGTGGGACAATACTCCTGTCCCTATATACCGAAAAATATTTTTGTTATGTAGACTGCTGATAATAATCCTACTAAATCTGCAGTTAGTCCTGTTGTCAATGCGTGCCTTTGCTTCCTTATGGATACTGAGCCAAAGTATACAGCTAATATATATACTGTTGTTTCACTGGAACCCATCATTACTGCAGCTATTCTGGCTACCATGGATTCTGGTCCATGGGTTGTGGCTAGTTCACTGACTATTCCTTGGGCTCCTGACCCAGATAAAGGCCTCATAAATATCATTGGGAATACTTCTTCAGGTATATTCAAGAACCTTGTAATAGGGGATAAGGTTTTTATCAGGATATCCATGGCTCCCGATGCTCTAAATACTCCAATGGCTACTAACATGGCTACAAAAAAGGGAATTATCTTTATAGCTGTGGCAAAACCATCCTTGGCCCCTTCAGTGAAGGAATCATATACTTTAATCTTTTTAGCCATTCCATAGAGTATAATTCCTACAATCATAAAGGGTATGGCAAATTTGGATATTATTTGCATTGTATTTATAAACATTTAATTCTCTCCCCTTGGATTTTTTTATCTCTTTTTACTTCATATCTTGGTAGGTCCTGGAGTAATTTAGATAAAATTATGGCTACAATTGTGGATATTGTGGTGGCCATTATTGTTGGGCCGATTATTTCGGTTGGATTTATGGCACCAGCGGCTGAGAGTATGGCAATGGTCGATGCTGGTATTAAGGTAACTGATGAAGTATTTATGGCAAGAAATGTTACCATTGCATTAGTAGCTGTATCCTTTTTTCTATTTAACTTCTGTAGTTCTTCCATAGCTTTTAATCCAAATGGAGTAGCAGCATTGCCTAATCCTAGTACATTGGCAGAAATGTTCATTACCATAGCCCCCATGGCTGGATGATCTGCTGGTACATCTGGAAATAACAAAACCATAACTGGTCTTAAGGCTCTTCCTATTCCTCTAATAAGGCCTGAGTCCTCTGATATCTTCATAATCCCTAACCATAGAGCCATTACGCCAATAAGTCCGATAGCAAGTTCTACAGCTGATTTAGCGCTATCTATGGCTGCATTAGTTACTACACCTAAGTTGCCAGTTATAGCCCCTACTACGAATCCCATAATTATTAAAACTGCCCAAATAAAATTAATCAAAAAATCACCACCCAATTTATCCTATTCTCCTTCCATTCCATATATTCATAAAAAAATGTGCCAGTGAGAACCGTCCCCGCTGGCACATCTTTTATATCCCTAATAAAGTTGTTGCTAAATAAAAATATACGACTAAGCTTAAAGCATCTACTATTGTTGTAATTAGTGGACCTGCCATTATAGCTGGATCCATTTTCACTTTCTTTGCTAATATTGGTAATATACCACCTACGAGTTTTGATGACATTACTGTTATTATCAATGTGAGTGATACTGTGATAGCTATAAGAAAATTTACTTTTTCCATTACTATAAGTCTTATAAAGTTAACTGAAGAAAGTACTATACCTACTAAAAAACTTATTCTCAATTCTTTCCATATAACTTTCAATCCATCATGAGTCGTAATCTCTCCAGTAGCTAAACCCCTTATTACTAAGGTTGAAGATTGGCTACCTGAATTTCCTCCTGTATCCATTAGCATTGGAATAAATGTACTTAAGATAACCACAGATGTTAATACATCCTCAAATTTACCCATTATTCTTCCAGTAACTGTAGCTGAAATCATTAGAATTAACAGCCATGGCAATCTATGCTTTGCTAGAGTAATTACTTTTGTATCTAAATAGGCTTCTTCAGATGGAGACATTGCAGCCATTATCTGAAAGTCTTCTGTTGCCTCTTGTTCCATTACATCCATAATATCATCAACTGTTATAATTCCAGTAAGTCTATGTTCTTTGTCAACTACAGGCAAGGCAACAAACCCATATTTCCTAAATACATTTGCTACAGTTTCTTGATCATCATGGGTTCTTACATGTATTACTTCATCTTCCATGATATCATCTATGAGAGTATCTTCATCCGAAACAACTAAAGACCTTAAAGAAACGAAACCCTCCAGTGTTCTTTTTCTATCAGTTACATAACATGTATATACAGTCTCTTTACTAAGCCCTGTTTCTTTTATATGTGCAAGTGCTTCTTTTACTGTCATCTCTTTTCTTAACTCTACATATTCTATTGTCATTAAACTACCAGCTGAATCAGCTGGATATTTTAGAAACTGGTTTATTAATTTTCTTTCATCATCTTTTGAATACATAAGTATTTTATTTACAATATTCGCAGGCATTTCTTCAATTAAGTCTATCATATCATCAAAGAATAATTCATCTAAAATATATTCTAGTTCTTTGTCTGTTACGGAATTTATAATACCTAATTGTTGTTCTGGGGAAAAATGTGCAAATACTTCTACCGCTAAATCCTTAGGTAACATTCTAAATACTAACAAAGTCTTGTGTGAATCTAAGGGGTCTAATAACTCTGCAATATCTACCTCATTCATTTCCGATAATTCTTTTTTGATTTGTACATATTTCTTTCCTTCAATTAATTCCAATATCATTCTTTCATCCATGGTCATCCCTCCTGTTAGAGAACCATGTTCAGCAATGAAAATGGTTCTCTCTCTTTATTTTTTATTGTTTTACTAGTACTACTGGGTAAAGGACCCGAATCCACTTTCATCACCAACCTTTCTATATAGTGAATAAGTAATAGCTAAAAGTGAATAGATAAAAACCTTAATGATTTTAAACTGTTCACTAATCTATTATATCACATTCTATGCAAATCAATTAAAAAAGATAGCCAAAGGCTATCTTTTTCACTTTTCACTATTATTAACATCCACCTATTGCTCTATCTGGGATTACTGTGAATCCTCTTTTTAGCCAATTGTCACTATAATCTACTGTGAACTTTCCAAAATCTTCTTCTAAACCTTGTTCTAACAAAAAGGTAAAGTCTCCAATTTTTGTTTCTGCGTCCCCTTCTTTATGCTCATCCAGAGCTAACCCAAATGATGGGCCACCTCAACCATAGCTAGCAATATATATCCTTAAAGGTTTATCAGTATTTTTATTTTCTACAACTTTAGTTAACTCTTCTTGAGCTTTTGGTGTTAAGTCTATAATCATTTTCTTACCTCCTATTTATTATTCTTATTATCTATTATATACCCCGTGAGGGTATTTGTAAACAATAATATTAAATTTATCTATATAATTGTATTCTATTATAGATTACCCCGATTATTGGCTTTTAAATTGCCATATATTTTAAAAAAAATTCTTCAATAATTATAATGGTTAGATCATAATATTGAAGAATTTTAGTCTTTTTTTATTAAATTATCTTCTGTTTATTATTTATTTCTTCCTTACTACATTGCTCTTCCTGGCATTACTGCATCTACTACACCTATTACTAGAGCACCTATTATAGCTCCCCAGATAGATACATTGAAACCAGGGACTATAAATTTGGTAACATATAGAATGATTGCAGAAACAAGAAATCCCGCTATGCCTTTACCGAATGGAGATGCATTTACTCCTGTAAATGTTTGGACTAAATGGTCCAATACCCCAATTACCACTGATGCTAGTAATAGGCTCCATATGCCATCAATTGTAAATCCTGGTGTGAAATATGCTGCTACTGCTACTACTATTGCAGTTACCAAAACTCTAATTAGCAAGTGCCCCATGTTAAAATCATTATCTCTATCCCTTTGATTCTCTCTGTTTCTTTCGTTATTATCCATTACCTCACCTCCTAATATAATAATCTCCATTCCATAGTATTTTTATACAATTAATTGTTAAGTTTTTTTTATAATTAAAAAATAAAAATAAAATAACTGGAAAGAATATAAAAGATATGCTACTATATTAGTAAGAATTAAATAAGGAGGTCAGAAACATGGAAATCACTAAAGAAATGTTAATAGGTGAATTAATTAGAAAAAAACCTGAAGCTATAGAAGTTCTTATGTCATTTGGTATGGGTTGTGTTGGATGCCCATCAAGTCAAATGGAAAGCTTAGAAGAAGCAGCTATGGTACATGGCTTAGATTTAAATAAATTAATGACTGCATTAAACTCATAATTACAAAAAATTAAAAAGAGCTCAAAAGAGCTCTTTTTTTTATTTATTTCCTAATAAAGTATCTATTTTGTCTTTGTCAAATCCTACTATTTCTTCACCATCTATGACAAGTACTGGAACACCCATATGACCCATATTCATTAATTCTTTTCTTGCTTCCTTATCTGTCTGTACATTTTTTTCTGTAAATTCTATTCCTTTTTCATTTAAATAATCCTTAGCAGAAATACAATACGGACAAGTGTTGCTTGTATATACTGTTACATTAGCCATTCTAACTCCTCCTTCAATATGCTTTTAATTTATTATACCCTATGGGGGTATAATTGTCAATAGCTTTCTACTTTTTATTTTACCCATAGTTTATTGAATTAATCATTGCTCTTACTTATTTTGGTAAATTGACAATATCATTTAAAAGTAATATAATCTAATGTAAGATAATAAAATCTAACTTAAATAAGGGTTGATACTATGATAAGAAATTACATGGAATTACTAGTAAATGAAATCTTTAATGAAATAAAAAGTCTTTATAAAAATTGCGATATGAGCAAATGTGAGTATGACATTAAATGTGACGCTTTAAACAACTTACCTCCGATTTACTTCAAAGTCGCTACATCCGAAGGAGAAAAAAAGGCTTTTTTATTAGACCGACAAAGAAGAATATCAGTTTTAGCTAAAGTTGCTGAATCAGCTGATACTGTGTGTTCTGTATGTAGTAGAGCGAATAAATAAACGCGAAAAACTTTATTATTAGAGTGTTTCGCGTTTATTTATATTTTACTTGAATTATCTTTTGTACTTTTTCTCATTTCTCCACTCCCAATCTTAATCTAATGGATAGGTATCATTGGAACTGGAATATCTACAGGCTTTCCTGTAATTGGATCTATGTAGATTATCCAATATCCTTCTGTATTTTGTCCTGGATACCATGTATTAAATCCATTGGCACCGTTGAAAGGATGCTCATCAATTGAAAATCGTCCTGGAACTCCATATACAAAGTATTTTACAACTTCTCCTTCATTATAGAGTCCAAATAAATAATGCTGATATTTATTCACAAGCTCATTGGAAGTAACTACATTATTCATATATGGCTCTTTATTATTTCCTCCAGAGATATAGGAGAAATAAGGAAGGAAGGATCTGTACTCATTTTCTTTATCTAATTCAACTATCCACCAATTATATCCTTTTAAGTTATTCTTAAATGGATCAATATATGGAAAAAACCTTAAAATACTTAGTACATAACTGGTTGTTTGATCTTTTTGGTTTAGCTTTTTCATATAATCTAATGTCTTGTAGTCAGGTTCCATGGAATCTTCTTCATAATCCATTATATCAAGTTCAATTTCTTTATTCAGTTCTTCTGAAACAAATTCTTGTGGTATTATTTCTTCATCAATTATTTCTTCAAGTACTTCTTCTTCAATAGTTGGTTCAATTATTTCTATGATTTCCCCAATCTTGTCCTGGACAACTTCTTCATATGGATATGGATATTCATTGGATATGATTTCTTCAGCCATAGCTGGCTCAACTGCAGGTATATCATACCTTGGGTCATATACTTGCTCTGCAATAGGCATTTGCTCAGGTATAGGGACCTCTTCAGGTATAGGAACTGGACTTGCTTCTGTGGTCAATGACTCCATATACCTTTCTATAACACCATTTTCCTTTTGAATATATCCTCCTAAAAAAATATCCCTATCCTTCATTACCAGTACACCTGCTACTTTTTCCATGGAGAATCCTTTTGATTCAAGGTCCCTCAATAAAAATACAAATTCTCCTCTTCCTCGTCCAATATCATCTGTAAATATTTTCCCCATTTCCAGAATCCTATTGGATTTATCATTAGTAATAAAGGCTAGATTGTAGGAGTCCTCTAGTCCTGCGTTTTCAATACTTACAGTGACAATGCCCCGAAGTCCTCTGATTTCTATTTTACCATGTCCCTTTGGATTTAATCCAGTTATAGTAGCAAAATCCTTCTTTAGTATAATAAATTTTCTGGTATATGATAATGCTGTTGCCATAATCTTACCCCCTTTTTACACTTTACTTAATTATATGTCTAATGGGGGCAAAGATTTACTTATCTTTATAAAATCTTCTACAGATAAGTTTTCCGCTCTTTCTTCTGGCCTGATATTTGACTGTTCTAGAGCCTCTCTTATGGTTTCTTTTTCAATATTAAATCCATAGGAAGACAGAGCATTTATAATGGTTTTCCTCCGTTTTGAAAATGCAGCCTTAACTACTTTAAAAAATTTATCCCTATCTACATCTGGCAATTCTTTCTTTAGTGTAAGTTTTATTACTGCAGAATCTATTTTAGGTTGTGGCATGAATACGGTTTTGGGAACCTTTACAACTATTTTAGGATGGCTATAGAAATTAACAAATATGGATAAAGATCCATATTCTTTTCCCCCTGGGCCAGAAGCCATTCTTTCTGCCACTTCTTTTTGCACCATTACTATGATGGATTCAAGATTTAAATCATCTTCTATTAGTTTCCCAATTATTGGAGTAGTTACATAATATGGCAAGTTAGCTACTACCTTTACAGGACCATTACCTAGTTTTTCTTGGATTAATTTTTCTATATCTATTTTTAATATATCACCATGGACTATTTCCACATTGTTATATTTTTTTAGGGTCTCATCTAATACCGGCAATAAAGTATTATCTAATTCAACTGCTACAACTTTTTTCGCCCTTAAGGCTAATTCTTCTGTCAAGGTCCCCATACCAGGTCCTATCTCCAGAACATAATCATTTGAAGTAATATTAGCTTCACTTACTATTTTTCTTACAATGTTTCCATCTATTAGAAAGTTTTGTCCTAAACTCTTAGAAAATTTAAAGCCATGTCTTTCTAAAACTTCTTTTACATGAGATGGAGAATATAGGCGTTTATCTTCCATTTTACTTTTCAATCCTTTCTAAGGCTTTCTCAAATTCTTCCCGTGTTATTCCAAAGTTATTTAATCTATTTAAAAATTGTTTGGAATTTGAATATCCAATTCCTAAAATACTCCCAATCTTCTCTCTCTTTTCAGCTGAATTTGGTCCCCCAGATAATCCTAATTCCATGATTTCTTCCTTTGTAAATTCTGTGGTTTTTTCCACAGTAACAGGTCTAGCCTTTGAGATTGCTTCAATTATATCTTCTTTTGTGGCATTTTCTACACCAATATCTCCCTTTTTAATGGCCTTTCCTTGAGGTAGAAAGGCATGTTTACAGTTCTTAATATGCTTAGATAAATCCTTTCTGATCTGTTCTCCAGCATAGTCAGGATCTGTAAGAATTATGATTCCTCGCCTTTCAGATAAGTTTATCAAGGTCTTAACAAATTCCTTCTTATAACCAAATCCTCCCGTAGCAATGACCTCAGCATCTAATGCAGCTTTTACAGCAGTAATATCATCTCTACCTTCTACTACAATTATTTCCTTTATCAAACAATCAACTCCCTATTTTAGCGGGACACTACTCCTGTCCCTCTGTCCCAGATTTATAAAATCTTAAATAGTTCCTTAGTATTTCTATTAGTTGCTTCCCCTAACTCTTCTAGGCTTATTCCTCGAATTTCTGCTATGGTTTCTGCTACATATTTTACGAAAATCGGCTCATTCCTTTTCCCTCTATATGGTACTGGTGTCAGATATGGGCAGTCTGTTTCTATTAGTAATTTATCCAATGGAACTGCTTTTGCCACTTCTCTAGATACTTTTGCATTATTGAATGTAACTGGACCTCCTAGAGAAATATAAAACCCTAATTTTATATATTCTAAGGCCATCTCAACACTACCTGAATAACAATGCAATACTCCCCTTAATTTTCCATCCTGAGCTTCCTTTAGTATGTCAAAAGTTTCCTGGGACGCTTCTCTAGTATGGATGACTACAGGCAGGTCTACTTCCTTGGCTAATTTAAGTTGTTCTTTAAACCATTTTCTCTGTACATCCCTAGGGGAATTATCATAATGGAAATCAAGGCCTATCTCCCCAATGGCCACTACCTTTTCTCTTTTTGCAAAGGATTTTAATATCTCAATAGTTGAATTATCCATTTCTTTTGCAGAATGAGGATGAACACCTATTGCAGCGTAAATATTTTCGTATTTCTCAGCCAATGAAACAGATGCAATACTAGTTTGTAAGTCTGCTCCAATATTTATCACTAAATCCAATCCATTATCTTTTAAATTCTTGATCAACATATCTCTGTCACTATCAAATCTTTTATCATCTAAATGTGCATGACTATCTATTAGCATAATTAATTCTCCTTTAGTACTAAGATGACGGTTCTTTTAGTTCTTTAAATGTAGAAACCAGAAGAACCGTCCCTGTGGTTTAGTGGTTTATGATATCGTTGCCCCTGATTGTAGGTCTTCTAATGTTGATAATAGACTTAGTTTTCCTGTACTATCTTCTGCAGCTAATATCATTCCTTTGGATTCTATTCCTCTTAGTTTCACTGGTTTTAGGTTTGTAATTACTACTACTTTTTTGCCTACTAAATCCTCTGGTTTATAATATTCCTTTATACCTGATACTATTTGGCGTTGTTCTTCACCTAGTTTTATTTGCAA
Source organism: uncultured Tissierellaceae bacterium (assembly GCA_964539425.1). Taxonomy (GTDB): domain Bacteria; phylum Bacillota; class Clostridia; order Tissierellales; family Tissierellaceae; genus JAVKTS01. Next base: position 17,364 of record CAZIII010000018.1, read on the forward strand.
TACATATAGTTTATCTGCCTTTGGATGATTTTCACAAGTAATAACTTCTCCTACTTTTAATTTCACCTTATCAAAATCATCTATTGTAATTTCTTCTATTTTTTCTTCCACTACTTCTTTTACTTCTTCCACCTTTTCAACCTTCTTTCCTTCACTTCTTTTATCTATTAATTCTTGATTTGCATCGTTTAGTTTGATTAATTCCTTTTCTACCTCAAGTCTTGGGAATATTATTGCTCCTCTTTCTACCTTAGTACCAACTTTTATACCACCCCAAGTTTTACAATCTTCCCATGAAATAGCTTCAGTCAATCCAAGTTGTTTTCTTATTTCTTCTGAAGTTTTACTCATAAAAGGTTTTATTAGAATAGATGTAATTCTCAAAGACTCTGTCAAATTATATAGTACAGTATCTAGTCTTTCCTTATTATCTTCTTTTGCTAATATCCAAGGCATAGTTTCATCAATATATTTATTTGTTCTTCTAATTAATTTCCAAACTTCCTCTAGGGCATTGGAGAAATTTAATTTATCCATATATTGCTCTAACTTAATTCCTGCATTTATTCCTACTTCTTTTAAGGAATCATCAAATTCTCCTTCTTTAACAGGAGCAGGGATTATTCCTTCATTGTATTTTTCAACCATGGTAACAGTTCTACTAACTAGATTACCTAGATCATTAGCTAGATCTGAATTCAGTCTTTGTAAGAATTTTTCCCTTGTAAATGATCCATCTTGGCCAAAGGAGAATTCCCTTAATAAGAAATACTTAAATGAATCTATTCCATATAATTCAATAATTGGTTCTGGATATATTACATTACCTTTTGATTTAGACATTTTATCATCATCAAATAATATCCATCCATGACCAAATACCATTTTTGGTATTTCAATATCCATTGCCATTAAAAGTGCTGGCCAGATTATTGTATGGAATCTTACTATTTCTTTTCCCACTAGGTGTACATCTGCAGGCCAAAATTCCTTGAATTTTTCTTCATTTTCTGTGCCATAGCCAAGAGCTGTAAGATAACAGGATAATGCATCAATCCATACATATACCACATGGGATGGATCAAAAGCTACCTTTATTCCCCAATCAAAACTAGTCCTGGATACACATAGATCTTCTAAGCCATCTTTTAAGAAGTTGTTTACCATTTCATTTTTTCTTGATTCTGGCAAGATAAAGTTTGGATTGTCTTCATATAATTTTAAGAGTTTATCCCTATAGTTTGAAAGCCTAAAGAAATATGCTTCTTCCTCTGCAAGATGAACTTCCCTGCCACAATCCGGACATTTACCATCTTTTAATTGAGACTCTGACCAAAATGCTTCACATGGAGTACAATAATGTCCCTTGTATTTTGATTTGTAGATTTCTCCCTTTTCATATAGCCTTGTAAATATTTCTTGTACAGATTTTTCGTGATGAGGATCAGTTGATCTAATAAATACATCATAGTCTATTTCCAAGGTAGTCCATAATGATTTGATGTTTGCAACTATTTTGTCTACATAGGCCTTTGGTGTTACACCATTTTCCTTAGCTTTCTCTTGGATTTTTTGTCCATGCTCATCTGACCCAGTAACAAAAAATACATCATATCCTTGTAATTGTTTGAACTTCTTTATGGCATCTGCAGCAACAGTAGTATAAGTATGCCCAATATGAAGATTGTCAGATGGGTAATAAATTGGTGTTGTTAAATAATACTTTTTCATTTTATAACCTCCCTTTGTATAGTAAGCAATTGTCCATGGGTTTTATTTATTTGTCCGCAAATAAATAAAACCTTCGTCTCTATATAGAGACGAAGGTTGACTTCGCGGTACCACTCTAATTTATCTAAATCTCTCGATTTAAAACTCACTAGGTTTATTAAACCTTGCAGTGTAACGGCTGCTTCCGTCACAGTCTAAAATATTCGACTGTAAAGCTCCGGGACCATCTTCGGAATAATCTTAATCGCTGGCTTTCACCCTTCCCAGCTCTCTGTAGAATAATCTTAATCCTACTCTTCCCTTCCACACCATAATTTCTTTTAGTATTCCTTATTTAATATAAGATATTATCACATTTCATATACATAGTCAATAAATTAAGTTTTAAAGCCTTATGCATAATTTTCCATTTTTTGGAGTATAATATAAATTATAACGATTAATTTTCAGAATATTTCGGGTATTGTAGCAAAAATTTGACAAATCTAGAATTATTGAATACAATACTGTAATAGTTAAATTATAGGAGGTATTTTATGGAAAACAAGTTAGTCAACAAGGCTTGGAAGCTCATAGTCTTGACTGCCCTCGCTATAGCAATGACTGTATCTTTAGGGGTTTACATGTACCAAGGTAATGCTAATGATATTACCTTAAAAATTGAAGATGAAGTAATAAAGCTTACTTCAGATTCCACCACAGTGGAAGATCTTCTTGCAGAAGAGGAGATTCCTTTTAAAGAAGGGGCCTATATTGATCCAGCCCTGGACACTGAACTAGAAGAAAACATGAACATAATTATAAAGAATCCTAAGGCTTATACTATTTCAGCAGGTGAAGTTGCAATTGAGATAAGATCAATTCACAATACTGTAGCTGAGATTCTAGATGAACAAGGCGTAGTCTTAGGGGATAAAGATTTTACTTATCCACAATTAGACACAAGGATTTCTAGTGGTGAAAACATCCAAGTATTTAAAGTTAGGGAGGTGGTTGAAACCGTTGAAAATTCTGTTCCTTTTGAAAGCATTGTGAATAAGAACAACAAATTAGATATAGGCAATGTTAAGATTGTTCAAGAAGGTAAAGATGGTCTTGTGAAGGCCTATTATAAAAAAGAATATATCAATGGTGAACTAATCTCCAGTGAAAAAATCAACGAAGAAATGTTGATTGACCCTATTTCTAACATTGTGGAAAAGGGGACAAAGGATTTAATTGTTACTTCAAGAGGTGATACTAGTTTTAGAAAATCTATAACTATGACAGCTACTGCATATGATTTATCCTATGAAAGCACCGGGAAAAACCCTGGTGATAAGCATTATGGTCTTACAGCCTCCGGTACAATGGCTCGACCAGGTGTAGTTGCAGTAGACCCTAAAGTAATACCCCTCGGGACTAAGCTTTATATTCAAAGTCTAGACGGGACTAAAGATTATGGTTTTGCTATAGCAGAAGATACAGGTGGAGCAATCAAAGGAAACAAGATTGATCTATTCTTTGAATCTTCAGAGCAAGTTTATAAATTTGGAAGAAGAAAAGTAAAAGTATATATATTAAAGTAAATATTTGCTATTGATAAAAGGTTAGACTCCTGAGGAGTCTAACCTTTTATATCTTCTTTCCAATCATATCCCAAAATCTTCTCTACAAAAACCTTTGTTAGCTCAGGGTCAAATTGGGTTCCAGCATTTCTAATGAATTCAGCTACTATTTCATCCTCTAACAAGGCTCTCTTATAAGGTCTTTCACAGGCCATTGCATCATATGAATCCGCTATGGCAATTATTCTTGATACAAGGGGTATTTTATCTCCTTTTAATCCTCTTGGATAGCCTTTCCCATCATATCTCTCATGGTGAGCTAAAGTATATTCTGCTATTCTTGTCATTTCATTTAGGGTAGAAAGTATTCTGTAGCCAATCTCTGGATGCTTCTTTATCTCTTCCCATTCTTCTTGATTTAAAGAGCCTGGTTTATTTAAAACAGCTTCACTAATGGCTATCTTTCCTATATCATGGAGTAAACCTACCTTTTCTAACTCTTTTATTTCATCTTCTTTGAATCCTAAATGAATGCCCATTTCTTGGCAGATCTTGGCAACCCTAGTGGAATGTTGCTCTTCTCTTTTATTTTTTTCATATAATGCCCTTATTATGGTATCTATGGTCCTGCTTCTCATGCTAGGCCCCTCAAACAACTTATTAGAATACATATTGTCCTCAGCCTTTTTTAGTATCTCCGAAATATAAACATCTTTAGCATTTTTGGTCCCCAATCCATAGGATACAGATATTTCAAAATTCGAAAGTTTACTGTCAGAGAATCTCTTATTTGAACCTAACTTTTTAATCCTATCTATAACTCCTTCTGCTTCAATTTCATTTGTCTTTAACAATACAACAACAAATTCATCTCCACTAACTCTTGATATTAAATCATTAACTCTACATCCTTCCCTTAGGACATTTGCAACAATGACAAGAAGCTCATCTCCAAAGTGATGACCAAAGGAATCATTCATAAGCTTTAATCCATTTACATCTGCCATTATAATTGAAATAGGCAGATTTTCTTCTATGTCTATCTTTTTAAGTTGGTCTACAAAGTATCTTCTATTATACAGACCTGTAAGTTGGTCGTGATAAGATAAATAACTTAGTTCATCTTGTAACTTTTTCCCCTCAGTTATATTTCTCCTTACTGCCATTACTTCATCTTCATTGATTTTTGATATCCTAATTTCATAATGTCTGTAACCTTTAGCCTTGTCCAATCCGTAATCAAGGGTTTCTAGGACATTGTTTTTTAGCACATTTCTAATTTTTATTTCCATAGAATCTATAATATCTTGAGGAAAAATATCTTTTATGTTTTTCCCTAAATTATTCTCTCTAACCAGGTATAAGTCAATATCTGCTGTTGCTTGTATGTCCGTCAATATGCCTTCCTTATTAATAGTAAATAAAATATCAGGAAGTGCCCGAATCATTGCCTTGTTCCTTTCTAAGGCTTTCTTTAGACCTTCTTCAGATTTAATAATTCTTTCATATTGCTGTCTTAACTCATGTCCCATTGCCGTTAACTGGTTATAGGAAGCTTCTAGTTCTGTATTTTGTGCCATTATCTCCTCTGTGTCTTGTTCTGTTTGTTCAAATAACTCTTGGGTCTTGTTTAATGTTGAGTTGATGGAATTTCTAAGTTCAAGGAATGGATCTGCTTTATTTATAGGTAGTCTATAGCCCAAATTATCTTCCAAATTAATATTTATAATATCATTATCCAATTTCATTAAAGGTAGAATAATATGTTTCCTTTGAAAATAGCTAAAAGATATAAAAATTGTTATAGCAATCCCTAATGCAATAAAAAACATCCTTACCAAATCACTATTGTCACCTCTGAATTCTCTCTCAGACATAAAATTACCAATAATCCAGTCTGTTCCTTCCACTGCTTGATATGATAAATATCCTTCAACTCCGTCAAATTTTGTTTCAATTTGCCCAGAATCTCCCCCCATTATTTCTTTACTTATTCCATTACTTAAGGAATTTATATTGACTATTTCAGATTCAGAAGTATATTTATACTTAGGATGAGCCAATATGTTTCCAGCACTATCTATTAAAAATGAATAGCCTAAGCCTTTAATGGTGGTGTCTTCAACTATGGTAATTATATTTTCTATATTAATATCAGTAGCAACAACACCTCTGAGTGTATTACCTTCATATACAGGCATTGAGATGGTTACAATTAATCTGTTTTCCAAAGCATTTACATAAATTTCAGAAATAATTAACTTATTGTCTTCAACTGCTTTTACATACCAGGTTCTAGTCCTTAGATCAAAGTCACTAGGGGGATCCCAGTCGTCATTGATAATCAATTTATTGTTTATATCTCCATAATAAATAGACCTTAAGGTACTGTTGCTTTTTACAAGTCTTGAAAAGTAATCTACAACCTCTTCTTCAGTCCATTTATCTGTGGCAATAAAGTCTGCAGATGCAATAGTAAATTGGCTATGAAATTTCATTTTTTCGTTTATCAACCTAGCTAGGTTCTCCCTGGATTTGATTATATTTGATTGCTTGTCCTTAGTGATGACATCATTCAAACGAGCATGCTGTATGGTTAAACCTATTACCATGCTAAGAGTTAACAGTATCCCAAATAAGTGGAACTTTTTCCGTATTATTTTCATATTATGCACCTCGACAATTTAATGTAATTTTCTAACTATTTAGACATATTGTACCTATACCCAAAAATTGTCTCTTGCTTACTTAATAATCCTTTATTGACCATTTGTTTTAATCTATTTTCTAAATTTTCTAATGTAAAGGTGAGGCCTGCTTCCTTTTCTATTTCCATCATTATATGAATTAAATCAGTATCATTTATTGGAAGTTTTTCAACTATGATTCTCATGAATTTTTCATCATCTTCTTTTCCTTTGTTTTTCAACTCATCAAAGGGATTTTCTGTAT
>CAZIII010000019.1:0-22357 GCA_964539425.1 uncultured Tissierellaceae bacterium
TTGGTTACCCCTACTGCAGCAATAGATGCAGCAGTCGTAGCAGCATCTCCTGATCTACCAAGCATCATCATATCTATCATACCAAAGAGAGTACCCATTAGAAGTTCTATAAATACAGGGCTAGCTATCTTAACTATTTCAGATCTTAGATGCTTTTTGTTGAGACTAGATTCCATTTTGATTCCACCTTGACTTTCATTAATTATTTTGCCTAATATCTTGAAAATTAATTCGGCACTCTAAATATTATATCATAAATCTTATATAAAATAAACTCCCCAAAGGAGAGTTTATTTTATACTTATAATATTTATTTTTATTAGTTTTTTGATTTTATATATTCATCCATAGCTTTAGCTGCATCTTTACCTGCACCCATAGCAAGTATTACTGTAGCTGCGCCAGTTACTGCATCACCACCAGCAAATACGCCATCTCTAGAAGTTTGTCCATTTTCATCTGCAACTATACATAGATGGTTATTCACTTCTAATCCTTTTGTAGTTGAAGAAATTAGTGGGTTTGGTGATGTCCCTAATGACATTATAACAGTATCTACTTCAAATTCGAAATCTGAACCTGCTATCTCTCTAGGTCTTCTTCTACCAGATGCATCTGGTTCTCCTAATTCCATTCTTACACATTTAAGTCCTTTTACCCAACCTTTTTCATCTCCAATTACTTCTGTTGGATTTGTAAGTAGTTCAAATATAATTCCTTCATCTTTAGCATGGTGAACTTCTTCTACCCTTGCTGGCAATTCAGCTTCTGTTCTTCTATAAACTACATATACCTCTGCTCCAAGTCTCTTGGCAGTTCTTGCAGCATCCATAGCTACGTTTCCACCACCAACTACAGCAACCTTTTTCCCAACTTTAATTGGTGTTTCATATTCTTGTTTGAATGCTTTCATTAGATTGTTTCTAGTTAAGAATTCATTAGCTGAGAATACTCCATTAAGGTTTTCTCCTGGAATATTCATAAATTTAGGAAGTCCAGCTCCTGAACCTATGAATATTGCTTCGTAGCCTTCTTCAAATATTTCATCTATAGTAATAGTTCTACCTACTATAACATTAGTTTCAATTTTTACTCCTAATTTTCTTAAGTTATTTATCTCATTTTTTACTACTTTTTCTTTTGGAAGTCTGAACTCTGGAATACCATAAACTAATACTCCACCTGGCTCATGTAAAGCTTCAAAAATAGTTACATCATAGCCTTCCTTAGCTAATTCACCTGCACAAGTAACTCCAGCAGGACCTGAACCAATAATAGCTACTTTGTGACCATTGCTAGCCTTTGTTTTTCCAACTTCAACATTGTTTTCTCTAGCCCAGTCAGCTGCAAATCTTTCCAATTTACCTATTGCAACTGCATCTCCTTTATTTCCAAGAATACAAGTTTTTTCACATTGGCTTTCTTGTGGACATACTCTACCACAAACTGCTGGAAGTGCTGAATACTCTGATAAAACTTTTGCTGCCTCTCCAAAATTACTTTCTGCTATATGTTTAATGAATCCTGGTATATCTATGGATACTGGACATCCTGGTCTACAAAGAGGCTTTTTACATTGTAAACATCTCTTTGCTTCCATGACAGCTTCTTCTTCAGTATAGCCTAGACATACTTCCTCAAAATTATGATTTCTTACTTGTGGGTCTTGCTCCGCAATAGGAGTTCTAGTGAATCTATCCATTAGTTACTTCCCTCCTCTATTTTGCATTCATAAGCTTCATCTTTTTTTGCTTCTTCAGGCTTATATTGTGTTTGTCTCTTTAGAGCTTCATCAAAATCAACTAAATGACCATCAAACTCTGGACCATGTACACAAGCAAATTTTGTTTCTCCACCTACTGTAACTCTACATGCTCCACACATGCCTGTTCCATCTACCATTATAGGATTAAGAGATACTACTGTAGGAATATTTAAAGTTTTTGTAGTTAATGCAACGAATTTCATCATTATCATAGGTCCAATAGCAATACATATATCGTATTCTTTTCCTTGGTTGTTTACTAGTTCTTCTATATACTTAGTAACCATTCCGTGGAATCCATAGGAACCATCATCTGTACAAACATATAGATTGCCAGAAACTGATTTTAACTTTTCTTCTAAGATAACTAAATCTTTGTTCTTCGCACCCATAATAACATCAACGTTAACACCATGCTCTTTTAGCCATTTTACTTGTGGATATACTGGCGCTGTACCAACTCCACCAGCTACAAATAGAATTCTTTTTTTCTTTAATTCTTCTAAGTCTTCATCAACAAATTCTGAAGGCATTCCTAAAGGTCCAACAAAGTCCTTTACAAATTCTCCTTCTTCTAGCTTAGCAAGTTTTTTTGTAGAACTACCCATAGATTGAACAACTATTTGTACTGTTCCTTTTTCTTTGTCATAGTCACAGATTGTTAGAGGTACTCTCTCCCCTGTTTCATCTGCAATTACAATAACAAATTGTCCAGGTTTTGCAGAACTAGCTACTCTTGGTGCCAAAATATCCATTGAAAAGATATTTGGTGCAAGTATTTGTTTCTCAACAATTTTATACAATTGCATTGCCTCCTTATAATAAAATAATTATTTAGTTAATTGGTACAATATAGAAATTAATATACATTAACATCACTAAAATTCTAACATAACAAAATATTTAATTCAACCTTTTATACAATTTATTGTCATGTAATCTATTCAATAGAATTAACTATGTTGAACACCTCTTTTTCAATAATTTCTATTTTTTTTGTAGCTATTTCACTATCTTTATCCTTAGTGTAAATATATAATTTTATCTTAGGCTCTGTTCCCGATGGTCTAATTGCATACCAAGATCCATCATCTAAATAATATTTAAGAACATTTGATTTTGGAATCCCAGTTTCATCAAGCAAATAATCTACTGTTCTAATTAAATTCATTTCACCTAGGGATTTAATTGGACTATTTCTAAAATATTCCATTATCTTTCCAATTCTTCTATTACCATCTAATCCTTCTAATACTAAAGAAATTAACTTTTCCTTGTAATATCCATATTCTTTATAAAGGTCTTCCAATACATCTATTAAATTTTTTCCTTCTTTTTTGTAAAATCCTGCCATCTCAGCGATAAACATAGAGGTATTTACGCCGTCCTTATCTCTAACCATGGTGCCATAAACATATCCAATACTTTCCTCATATCCAAAAATAAAAGTATTTTCATTTGTCTTATCAAATTCATTAGCCATATTACAAATATGCTTGAATCCAGTCAATGTTTCAATTGTTCCTACATTATACTTTTTAGCTATAGCCTTACTTAGATCTCCTGTAACTATAGATTTTACGATTACTCCATTAGTAGGAATAATACCTCTACTATTCCTCTGAGATAATATATAGTTTACAAGTAAAGCTCCTGTTTGGTTTCCATTTATAAACTTAAATTGACCATTACCATCTTTAACCATCATAGCAACCCTATCGCAATCTGGATCAGTAGCTATTATTATATCAGCATTTTCCTTTTCTCCCAGTTTCTTAGCATAATCAAAGGCTTTTACATCCTCAGGGTTGGGATAACCTACAGTAGTAAAATCTCCATCAGGATTTTCTTGCTCAGGTACTACAATTACATTTGTGAATCCTCTTTGTTTCAATATCCTTCTAACCGGAATATTTCCAGTACCATTTAAAGGTGTGTATATTATCTTTATATTTTTATCTATATTATCATTTAAGGATAAATCAAGGAGTTCCTTATCATATGCCTCATCAATTTCCTTACCTATATATTGGATAAGTCCTTTTTCAGTTGCCTCATCTAAGTCCATAAGTTTTATTTCAGAGAAATCTTTGATAGAGTCTATTTCACTTAATATTTCATCAGCAATTTCATCTAATATCTGGGAACCTTCTTCCCAGTATACCTTGTATCCATTGTAATCACGTGGGTTGTGACTAGCAGTAACTACTATTCCAGATATCGTTTTCAAATTTCTAACGGCATAAGATAATAATGGCGTTGGTCTAATTCCATCAAAAAGATAGACCTTTATTCCATTGGCAGCTAAAACCCTAGCTGCAATCTCTGCAAATTTATCCGAATAATGTCTTACATCATAGGCTATAGCCACTCCTCTATCCATGGCATCTTGTCCCTTATTTGCTATGGTTTGTGCTAATCCCTGTGTAGCCAAAGATACAGTATATCTATTCATCCTATTTGTTCCAGCACCTATCTTACCTCTTAAGCCTGCTGTACCAAAGGATAAATTAGCATGAAACCTATCCTCTATCTCTTTTTCATCTGTAATATTACTAAGTTCTAGTTTAGTATCATCATCAAAATATTCACTCTCTAACCAAAATTTATACTTATCTTTAAAATTCATAGTTTCACCCCAGTATGTTTATTTCTTTATCTCTTGATACTATTTTATTAGTTATTTACCTATTTGTCTATAGATAGATAATTTGCAAGTAAAATATTAAAGACATGAAAAACATCTAATGATGGTTTCCATGTCCTAAGATATTTCTTTATTTAAACTAATTGTTTGCTCCGCAACATTTCTTGTATTTTTTTCCACTTCCACATGGACAAGGATCGTTTCTGCCTATTTTTTCTCCTTTTATAACTGTTCCAGATAGTCTCTCTTCTTTTGTAATTTCTTTTCTTCTTTCTACTGTCAATAAATTATCCCATTGTGGTAAATTGTAAAGCCAATGTGCTTTAGCTCCTAGCATATTAAAATATAACTTTTCAATATCTATACTGAAGTCTAATTCAGTGTCTTCTTCCATTTCTTCTAGATTGATAGGCTCTTTAAGACTTGTATTAATACCATCTAAAAAACCTGTAAAATGCATTACATCTGTATTGAAACGCTTTGCTAAATCAAATATCTTACCTTTAATCGCTTCTTCTGGTTTATCTAAGATTTCACTGTATATTCCTTTTTCAATATCAAAATACTCTTGCCAAAATTTCTCCTGATTTTCCTCGCCTTCAATTTCATATGCTTCTTCTCTCCAAGTTTCTAACAGACTCATACTTTATCTCCTTTGTTATATAATATTCTTACTAAAAATATATCAAATAAAAGTCTTTATTGCAACAATGAATATTAAAGACTAGCTATGGGCTAGTCTCTAAAATCTTTATAATTAAATTAACGCTTTTACTACTTCCATAGCTTTATCATAATCTGGATGAGTCTTTACTTCTTTTACATATTCAACATATCTAACTATATTATCCTTATCAAGGACTACTATTCCTCTAGCTAGAAGTCTAAGTTCTTCTATTACAAAACCATAATTTAACCCAAAGGACAGATCTCTATGGTCAGATAGTGTAATTACTTTATCTATACTATTAGCAGAGCAAAATCTTTGTTGAGCAAATGGTAAATCAACTGATAAAGTTAAAATAGTTACATCACCTAGTTCTGTAGCAGTTTCGTTGAAATTTATAGTCTGTAACTCACATACTCCCGTATCCAAAGATGGAACTACAGAAATTATCTTTACACCATTACCTACATCTTTTAAAGAATATGGTGATAAATCACTTTTCAATGCTGTAAAATCTGGTGCTTTATCTCCTACTTTTATTTCCTTACCTATTAATGTCACTGGATTTCCACCCATTGTAACTAAATCTTTTCTTTTTTCCATTATTTATATCTCCCTTCATTAATTCATATATTATCTTATATATAAATTTACCCCTAAATTGCAAAGCTTAATCAATTTCCTAGTTACTCTATATTGCTTTTCCATTCCTTAAGGAGATATTCTCTTGAATTTTCTCTAATGACTGGGTCGTTTTCTATAATAGTTTTTGCTTCATCTAAATTATCTACTTTATAAATAACCAATCCTCCACTATGGTCTGTAAAGGGACCCTTTGCATAAATCTTTCCCATATCAATGTACTTTTGTAGATAAGCCTTATGCTCATGGAGTACCTCTGCATCCTTTTTAGAATCTATAGTTTTTAGTATTGCAACATATAAAATCATCTTTTTCCCCCTTAAATTTAAATTTGATTAGCTTTTGATTTAATATGAATCATCTTCATTTTCAAATATTGAATATTCTATTACTTCTTCATCTTCTGGTAAATCTGTGATAATTTCTACTTCTTCAATTTCATCATTATCTATACTCTTCCATTTTTTATAGAGATTTAATTCTTCTGAGATTTTCTTGATTACATAAGCAATTACAGCTAAATCATCAATAAAACCTCCTATGATAAAATCTGGTATTAAATCAAGTGGGTTCACTAGATATAGCAAAGATACTATTATCATAACAACAGAAGATCTTTTTAAATCCTTATAATCTCCCTTCATCCAATCTCTGACTAATTCTATAAGTATTTTTAAATCTTCCCAAATTTCCATGATATGTTTATTTCCTTCTGCCTTTTGTCTAGCTGAATCTAAAAGATTCTTTAATCTGTCTGTATCAATGGAAATTGCGTTTGCCTTGCCCTCAAGTTTCCTAAAAATTGCATCAAAATCTATTTTCATATATAACCTCCATTAAGCGTTGTTATAAATAATATACCCAATAATAACTATACTATATTACAAACTTTCTAACAATTTTTATTTTTTATGTAAAAGGAAGCTAAAGTAACACTGTTACTCTAAGCTTCCTTTTAATTATACTAACAATGGCTGAATTTGTTTTCCTTCTAGTGCCTCTAAAATAGTAGGCACTATCATGTCATAATGAGCGATTAATGAGGTAGACTTTTTAATTGCATCGTCTTGCCCAAATGGTACAAAATATACATTTTTCTTATCTAATAATGTAGCTATGTTCTTTGCATTAGCTCCAAGTCCATCATTGGTAGATATGGCAACTACTGCTGGTTTTTTATTTCTTAAGTGAGCTTTCCAAGCCATGCATACCGGTGTATCAGTAATTGCATTGGCTAATTTTGCAAGTGTATTTCCTGTACATGGTGCTATAACAATTACATCAAGGTATGCTTTTGGTCCAATTGATTCAGCATCTTGTATTGTTGATATAATTTCCTTACCTGTCACTTTCCTTATTTTTTCTTTCCATTCTTCTGCAGTACCAAATCTTGTATCAAAATTATACGCATTATATGACATTATTGGATAAACATCTGCTCCCTCTTTCACTAACCTTTCCATTTCTATTAATATAGTTTCAAAGGTACAAAATGAACCTGTAATTGCAACGCCAACTTTTACTCCATCTAACAACATAATTACCCCTCCAATTCCCCTACTATATTATAAACAGTATCTCTCATAACTTTTGCAGCAGTGGTAGGTGCTACTTTCCCAGGCAGCCCTAATGCCCAAATAGTCCTTATTCCCAGTTCTTTGGACTTCTCAAAATCTACGCCTCCAGGTATTGATGCCAAATCAATAAGCAAGGAATCCTTCTTCATTTTTATTAAAATATCTTCTCCTAGGATTTTACTGGGAATAGTGTTAAAAACCACATCTATATGATGAATATAGTCCACTAATGAATCTAAATGTAATGGCATATACCCATAGCTATTAATCCACGCCAAGTCTGCATAATTTCTTGCCTCAACAAATACAATTGAACCAATTCCATGAAGCATTTTGGCAAGTATTTTGCCTATTCTACCAAATCCTAAAATCATAATATTTGCACCATGGAGAGTTATATCCATATTCTCCATGGCAACTTGAATTGCCCCTTCGGCAGTAGGTATTGCATTTAATACTGCCATCTCTTCTCTGCCAAGTAAATCTATAGTGGTTATATTATAGGTCCCAGCAATATGAGATATTTCCTTAGTAATTTTGCCACCGATAAATATTTGATTGCTTTTCATTAAGCTAAATACATCCTCTAATGATACTTCTTCTATATTAAATGGAGTATTTAGTAATATATTATCCTTTGAACATGGTAATGGTCCAATCATTATCTCTGATTCATTAATAGCTAAATTAATATCCTCCACATTATCTAATGAATTATCCTCCAGTTTATTGAAGCCAAACACTTTAATGTCCTGATCATCTTCTTGAAGTAGCTTTGCAAGCTTGATACTTCTTTCATCTCCACCTATTACGGTAATATTCATGACATCCCCCCTATACTCTAAAGAATATTTAGAGACTAATATATATTATGTTATTTCAAGTATAAAGTGCTTGTATATGTATGAAGTATAGATACTAATATGCTAATGCTTCTTCACTAGTTTAAGTTCTTTCCTTTGAGGTATAATATATGAGAAAGGAGTGATTTTATGTCAGAGTTTCGTCCTATTGAAAATATATTTAAAGGTCCTAAGCTTCATTGGGTAGGTTCTGCTTTTAGAGTATCAAATTATTTTCCTTCAGGTAATAGACTACTTGAAAGGTTTACTCCATTCATCTTAATGGATTATAATGCCCCATTTGAATTTAAACCTAGTTCTACTCCAAGGGGTGTGGGAGCCCATCCTCATAGGGGTTTTGAGACTGTTACCATTGCCTATGAAGGTTATGTTGAACATCATGACAATACAGGTGAGCATGGCATAATAGGTCCTGGAGATGTACAATGGATGACGGCTTCATCTGGGATATTACACAAGGAATATCTAGAAAAAGATTTCAATACTAAGGGAGGAGTTCTCCATATGATACAGCTATGGGTTAACCTTCCAAAGAAAAATAAATTAGATCCACCTAAATATCAAGCTCTTCTAAAGGAAAATATGGGCTCCTATATTATCCCTGATGGTGGTGTAAATGTTAGTATTATTGCAGGTGAATTTAAGGGTGTGAAAGGCCCTGCTTCAACCTTTACACCAATTAATATGTATACTATATATTTAAAAAGCAAGGGGAAACTTGATATTGTAGAGCCTTCTAATTTTAATACAGGTCTTTTAATTCTCAATGGAAATGTTAGAATTAATGATGATGTAGATTGTAGTGAAGGAGATTTTGTATTGTTTGAAAATAAAGAAGGAAATATAGCAATTGAGACTATATCAGAAAATGCAATGGTTATAGTCTTAAGCGGAGAACCAATAGATGAGCCTATAGCTGCAGGTGGCCCTTTTGTAATGAATACTTCAGAAGAACTCCAAAAAGCATATAGTGATTTTAGGGAAGGAGTATTTGGTTCTTTGGATTTTTAATGGACTTTCTTTTTTCGTCTAAAAATCCCTCAACAAAGATGTTGAGGGATTTTTCATTTGTAAATTGTATTTTATTAGATAAATAAAATTATTACTCCAGAAACAGTAATTAAAGCTCCTAGCATCTCTTTGAACTTTACTTTTTCCTTAAATATTAGTATAGATAATGGAATTATAGTCACTGGAACAATAGATGTTATTGTTGATGAAATTCCTGTACTAGTATGTTGTAGTGACAATAAAGATAAAGAAACACCTATAACTGGCCCAAAAATAGCTCCAATTGTTATTCCTGTCATTGCCTTTTTATTCTTCAAAGCTACTTTCAAATCATCCCATTTATTTAGATATAAAAACAATATGGTAAAACTTATGAATCCAGCAATTATTCTTATCTGTGTAGCGGCAAAAGCATCGTATGTCCCCATACCAAGTTTACTAAAAATCAGCCCTCCTGCTTGGCCTAATGATCCTAAAAATGCATATAAAAGTCCCTTTACTGAGTGTGTTACTTTGATTTTCTTTTCTTGTGGATTTTTGCTTAGAATAACTATTGCTATTCCTGCCATAGTTAAACCCATGCCAATGAGACTTACAAACTTTAACCTTTCTCCAAACACTAGAAATCCAAGAAGACTTGTAATTGGCGGAGATGTGGCCATTATTAGCATAGATACCCTTGATCCAACTTCTAGATAGGATTGAAATAAAAATAAATCTCCTATGAAAAACCCTATTATTCCAGAAATACTCAAAAATATCCAAGTATTTGATGTTGCATCAATGGGAAAAAACATACCTCTTGTGAAAAAAGTTAATATACTAATGAATACAAACCCTATTACCAGTCTAATATAGTTCACGGATAGTGAACCCACTTTCTTTCCTGCTAGTTCAAAGGAAGTAGCACTAAGTGACCAGCAGATTGCAGTGCCTAGTGCAGCTATCTCTCCAAGATTCGATTGTAACATCCGTAGTCCCCTCTTTCTTTATGTAAAATTCTGTTCATATATCTGAATACCTATATCACTATTATTAGATGTAACAATCCTTTTCTAATATATTTGAGTAGAATTCTTAGTCATTATTGTCCTCAAATTTAACATTATATTCTCCATCTACTTTCTCCACAACAACAGTAAAATTACCTTTCTCTAATAGTTCCTCTGGAACTTTAATATCTTTTTTTGTTAAGTTATAAAGAAGTTTCTCAATTGATTCTATTGCCTTAGACTCTGAGGAATCAACCTGAGCCACAATAATCTTATCTTCTGTAGGGTTAATTGTTACAGATAGACCTTTACCTGCTAATTTAACTCCATCCTTAGTTATTACCTCTTCCTTTAGATAATTGATATCAGAAGAAATATTAGAAGATAGTTCTTTTAATGACATATCTGTAATAGACTTGTCTTTATATTTAAATTCACTAATTTTAACCTTAGTTATTTCTACAGCATTATCTACTTTCTTGCTAGTCTCAGAATTTAACAAACCAAATGCATTAAGTACTAAGATAATTACAATTACAAATAGTCCCATCTTTATTAGTTTCACTATAAATCCTCCTTTCTTATGTTAATTATTTCGATTTCGTATAATATTATACCATAGTCCCAAGTTTTCTTATATACAATAGTAGTCTAGATTTCAGTATTTTTTTCAAATTTTATCCCAAAAAACTTCTCTGAGTATAAAAATAATATTATAAGATAAAATATAGATAGGTGGTGAGTTTTTTGTTGAGAGTTCAAAGATATGTTAATGATATACAAAAAATAATAAATAAAACTGAAGTATATGGAAGAGAACTAGGTATTGTAGGTAAATACCTAAAAATAAATATTAAAAGCAATATAAAAAACTACCTGGACATGGTACAAGACAGAAGAGAATTTAGTAGAGAAGAGTTGATTATAATCATAAAGGAATTTAAGAATTATCTTGATTATAGCTTATTAGATGAATATTGTAATAGTGTAGAATCATTATTAAATATACGAAATGATAGTACCGATGAAGACATTATAAATATTCAGGATAATAACTGGACTTGATACTTTAATAAGCTTGAATTTTTCTCCTTTCTCAGATGTTAGTTGACAAAACTAAATATCAACTATAATATAAATATATACTATGATTTAGATAGTTGTAGAGTTTTGCAACGAGCTAATATTATGATAAGTAGGGGGGCCGTAAATAGATGAAGAGACAATATGTGTCTATTATTGGTGGTGCCAACATTGATATTATTGGTACACCTTATTATAATTTAAATCCAAATGATTCAACTCCAGGTAAATCTACATTGGCATTAGGGGGAGTTGCTAGGAACATCGCCGATAATCTTAGTAGATTAGGCGTTAATATAGAATTTATAACTGTATTAGGTAACGATAGTTATTCTAGTAAAATTCAAGACAGTTGTAACGAGCTTAATATTAGCCTAAAGCATTCTCTAATTATGCCTGATGAGAGAACTTCTACTTATCTTTGCATCAATAATGAATTAGGAGAAATGCAATTGGCTATTTCTGATATGGAGATTTACAAGTATATCACCCCTAGTTATTTAAAAGATAAAATTGAACTAATAAATGCTGGATCAGCATGTGTACTAGATACCAATATTCCTCAAGAATCATTGGAATATATAATGGACAATGCAAGAATACCAATATTTCTAGATACTGTATCTACTAAAAAAACTGAGAAGATCAAAGATTCTATTCGTAATATTCATACTCTGAAACCCAATATTATAGAAGCAGAAATATTATCTAATATGAAAATCCACACCACAGAAGATTTGGAAAAGGCAACTGACCTTATTCTAAAGAAAGGTATTGAAAGATTGTTTGTTTCCTTAGGAGAAAAAGGTGTATACTATACTGACGGAATAAGAAGGGGCCGTATTTTACCTATTCCTGTAGAAGTAATCAATACTACAGGGGCTGGAGATAGTTATATAGCTGCTTTAGTCTGGGCGCATTTGAATGATTATAATATAGAAAAATCTGCAAAAGCTGGATTAGCTGCATCTTCCATCTGTATTCAATCACATATGACTGTATCAGAGCATATGTCTGCAGAAACAATAAAAAACTTAATTAAATAGAATTTTAAAAATAGATAATATGTTATTTAAATATCATAAAAATAAAGAGTTAATAATTTAGTATTATTAACTCTTTATTTTTTATTAGTATTTATTTATTTTCCACGAACCGCTTTCATAGCATTAGTCCAAGGAATCAATTGATCAATTTGTGCTGTTACATCATTTTCTTTACCTTCAGCTGGTTTGAATACATTCATATCCTTAAAATCAGTAAATAATGAGAACATAACTTGTTGACGAATATCAGCCATTTGAAGTTCTCCTACAATCAGTCTTAAATGCTCTACTGCCCTAACTCCCATTGCACTACCATAGCTCACAAATGCAACTGCTTTGTTGTTCCATTCAATTGCTAAATAATCTAAAGCGTTCTTTAATGCAGCAGATGGAGCATGATTATATTCTGGAGTTACCATTACAAATCCATCAAATTCACTTATTTTAGCAGCCCATTTTTTAGTGTGATCCTTAGCATACTGATTCCATCCTGCTGGCAGTCCTTCATCTAGTAATGGTAAGTCGTAATCTGCTATATCAATAAGCTCAAATTCAGCATCTGTTCTTTTTTTTGCTATTTCATAATACCATTTTGCAACTTGCTCAGCATTTCTACCTGGTCTTGTACTTCCTATTATTATACCTATCTTTAACATTTTATTACCTCCTGTTTGATTATGATTAATTACTTAATTACTATTAATAAGTTGCTTCTAATAATATTATACCCTGGAATATATACACTAAACATAATTTGGAAAACTTTTTCCTAGTATAATATATCTTAATTTTTAATTTTTACTTATATACCTTAACTCTTTCTTCTATAGGATTAAACACTTTTTCTCCTGGTTCTGCTACTGGCTTACCAAATGGCATTTGTGATCTTAATTGCCAATTTGCTGGAATATTCCATTCTTTTTTTACTTGATCCTCTATAAGCTCGTTATAGTGTTGTAATGAAGCTCCATATCCTTCTAATTCTAATGCAACCCATACATTATACTGATGCATTCCAGATGATTCTAATGACCATATTGGAAAATTATCTTTATAAGAAGGAAACTGTTCTTGTAGAGATTTAACTATACTAGTGTCTTCAAAAAATAAAACTGTACCATATCCAGCTTCAAAAGTACTCAATTTTTTTTCTGTATCAGGGAATCGCTCAGAAGATAGTATTTCTCTCATTACTTCTGTTGTAATATCCCATAACTTTGTATGATGTTTGCCTAATAACATCACTACTCTAGCTGTTTGTGAATTAAAAGCTGATGGTGTATGTTTCACTATATTTTCTATTAATTCTTGTAATTTTTCGTCTGATAATACCTTTTCCTTGCTAATTCCATAATATGATCTTCTTTCCTTTAAACCTTCATAAAAATTTTTTGTCATTTTCATTCCTCCGATCAATTTTCTTTTTTCATTTCTATTATTAAGACATGAGATAGCTCTTTTGCTTTTATTATTATATCCTCTTCAATTATTTCTAATGCATCCCTATTTTTCAATACGTTTTCATCTATTTGTGTACTTCCTTCTATTTGTACTAAATAAGCTTGGCGACCTTCATCTACTTTAAACTCTATTTCTTTATCCTTATCTAATTCTAATACATATATATTTGCATCTTGATAAATTTTTATAGGTGCATTTCCTTCAACACTTGATACTATTTGTAGCCATTTGTTTTTTCTATCTTCCCATTTAAATCTGTAATCACCATAGTTTGGTGTAAGTCCCTTTTCACTTGGTAATATCCATATCTGTAAAAATCTTAAAGTGTCATTCCCAAAATTATGTTCACTATGATAGGTACCAGTACCGGCACTCATATACTGTACATTGCCTCTTCCTATGGAATTTTTATTTCCCATACTATCACCATGAGTAAGTTCTCCGTCTATTACATATGATATTATCTCCATATCCTTATGAGGATGGGTATCAAATCCTGTATTAGATTTTACTAAATCATCATTTATTACTCTTAATACACCGAAATTCATATTATCTGGATTATAGTAGTTTGAAAATGAAAAATGAAAGATACTTTTTAACCAACCTAAATCTGATTTACCCATATCTTTACTTTCTAATCTTCTTAACATATTATTGCCCTCCAATTAATTACTATTGTTTATTTTATCTATATTTATTACTTAGTTACTTTTCAATACTTTGTATATTTACATTATTACATAGCTTATTTCACAAGTCAAGTAAAATTTAAAAAATTTATTTAAAATATAAAAAATCCTCCAAACTTAAATTTAGAGAATTTTTCATATGCTTTTTGTATTCTTTTATATCCATTTCTCTGCCCATTTTTGTATCTCATCCATAGCTTTGCTAAGTTCTTTTCCTTTCTCCGTAAGTTCATATTCGATTCTTACAGGGGTCTCAGGATATACATTACGAACAACTATTTCTTGCTGCTCCAATTCTTTAAATCTTTCTGTTAGCATTCTCGCGCTCATATTAGGTATTGCTGCTGATATATCGCTAAAACGCTTCTCTCCACTTAGGAGCGTTCTTATAATTAATCCTGTCCATCTCTTCCCCAATAATTCAAAAGCATCTTCAAATTTTGGACATAAATGATATTTTTCCATATTTATCACCACCTAATTGCATTATATCATAGCTAGTATAATAAAGTAAGTATGTTATTATATATAATTATATTTCTTTAATACTTACTTTCAAGGTATTTATTAAATTTCTTAAATTAATTTAATTATTATTTAGTATATAATTTATTGACAAAGTTAAATACTAGATATACTATAAGGTTATATTAATCAATATAAGATATAATATTATTTGATCAACAAATAGATTTATTGTTAATAAGCTTTACAAATATATAAAATAATTGGAGGTAATTTTATGAATTTAAAGGATATTTTAGTAGTAAATCCAGAAGTTCAAAAGGCTCTTGACGAAAACAAACCTGTAGTAGCACTAGAGTCCACTATTATATCCCATGGGATGCCATATCCAAAGAATGTGGAAACAGCTCTTAATGTAGAAAAAATAGTTCGAGAAAATGGTGCTATTCCAGCTACTATTGCTATAATAGGCGGAAAACTTACTGTGGGTATCACTGAAGCAGAAATTGATTATCTAGGAAAAAAAGGCCTTGATGTAACTAAGGCAAGTAGAAGAGATATTCCAATACTTGTAGCAAGGAAAGAGGATGGTGCTACTACCGTTGCTGCCACTATGATAATAGCTGCCCTTGCAGGAATAAAGATATTTGCAACAGGTGGAATTGGTGGTGTTCATAGAGGAGCTGAAACAACTATGGATATTTCGGCAGATCTTGAAGAATTGGCTAATACCAATGTAGCTGTTGTATGTGCTGGGGCAAAATCTATCTTAGATCTAGGTTTAACTATGGAATACCTAGAGACTAAGGGAGTTCCAGTTATCGGCTATGAAACAGATACACTTCCTGCATTTTATACTAGAGATAGTGAGTTTAAGGTAAATTATCGAATGGATACTCCAAATGAAATTGCAAAGTCCTTAAAGGCAAAGGAAGATTTAAATATGAAGGGTTCTATGGTCATTGCAAATCCTATTCCTGTAGAGTATGCCATGGATAGCTCCTATATTTCCAAGGCAATAGAAGATGCAACTATTGAAGCTGAAAAACTTGGCATCAAGGGAAAGGATACTACACCTTATTTACTGGATAAAATTCAAAAGATAACAGAAGGTAAAAGCCTTGAAGCTAATATTCAATTGGTATATAACAATGTAAAATTAGGAGCACAGATTGCTTCTGAGTTGTGTAAATTATAAGATTAGAGGGTCAGTTCATCTCTAGTTAAAAAATCCTTGTGATGACTATATTATAGTTTCACAAGGATTTTTTATCATTAGAGAACCTCTCTTTATCTTACACTCAGGTGTTGCAAATATTTTCGTACATTTTTATAAACTTCTCTGCAGTATCTATCTCTTCTTCTGATAGTTCTCCTGAATTAATGATGTCAAGTAGTTCTTGATCTTCATCAAGTTTTATATAATGAGTTCTAAATATATAGACCAAGTTTATTGATTCTTCTTTTTCTAGATTTAAAGATTGAATGAATTTAGTTTTATCTTTCTTGTATAGATTGACAATTACATTGGCAAACTCATTTACATATGCCCCATTGGGGTTGTTGTAGAGTTTGAGAATTAAAGATACTTCCTCGTTAGATAATCCTTCCTTGCTTAAATGTTGGAATATATCATCTATACTTTCTTGATATTCTCTATTTATCAAATCCCAATCAGCCCAATATAAACTATCTATTAACTCTAGACTCTCATCTTTAGTTAAAACATCTTTTTTTATAAAGTCAATTATTTTTTCTTCAGTTTGTTTACTCATTGTCATATTCCTTTCAATATGTTATCCCCTATATAAACAGAAGTATATATTGAATTTACCCATTAAATTAACTCCTTATCAAAAACAATAAACTTTATTAACAAAATATTTATCCCATACTTATAATTCTATTAAACAAACTTTTAACTTTTCTTGTCACTAAGGCTATGTTTTATATTGATTACATCTTACATAATAACATTCAATTGTCCAAATCAGATACTGCCTAGAACAGTTGCCTGTAAACAAAAAAATACTCCCTACTTAGCAGGAAGTAAAGAAGTG
This sequence comes from uncultured Tissierellaceae bacterium, assembly GCA_964539425.1. Lineage (GTDB taxonomy): Bacteria > Bacillota > Clostridia > Tissierellales > Tissierellaceae > JAVKTS01. The sequence goes on from CAZIII010000019.1 coordinate 16,972, forward strand.
TGAAATAATACATGTCTTATGATTACTACTTTCATTTATAATGGCTTTAATGATTTTACATAATCATTATTCCAGTCTCTATTATTTCCTTCGACAATGGATTTGATGTATTGAAATCACAAGTTCTGAATGGTCTAGGCTCAATTCTAATATCAATTTTTCTTCTTAACTTCATTAATGTTAGTGTATCATCTATTGGATCCCCTGAGAAGTCATCCCCAATAATCGCTATGTCTATATCGCTATTTTCTGTATTAGATCCTTTTGAGTATGAACCATACAAATATACATTTTTTACATCGAATTCTTCTTTAACAAGATTTCCATAATTTCTAGCAATTTTTTCTATTTGTTCTCTAGTATTGAAAGAAGCCATGTCCTCATCTCCCCTATCCTTTCTACATTGCTTTTAGTAAAATTATAATCACATTTCTTATAAAAGACATGCCTATAATCTGGATATCTAGCATTTATATGAAAAGTTGTAATTAAATCCAAATCATCTTTCTGTGATTCATTAGTATGAACCCGGGATTAGTCTGCTAATCTTAATAAGTCATGTATTCGAGGAGGATTGTTACTTACATTTTTAATATATATAGCTTTAAGCAACTTCTCTAATATTAAATGTCCTATAAATAAACTCCAATGATAATCTTTGCTATTAAACAGATTATGCATAGTCTGATAATCTTTATTTACAGTCCATAATACATCTTTTCTATAATTAATATATATTTCCTCTAGTTTGCTTCTTGTTTTCTCATCCTCTATAGCTAATAGAAATGATAGCAATATTATTCCCCCTTGTACTCCTCAAATTCCTCTTTTTTGCAAAAAGGACAACCCATCTATGTTATTAGCACAGATGGACTGTCTCCTTGTGTCATTATGATATTGTATAGTGGTGCTTTAATTTTGTAATGTGACCATTTGTCACTACTTTTTTATTTTTAGCAAATCTTCAAGTTTATTCGATAACATTATATAAATATGCATTAAGTATATTTTGTGGTATATCGTAATAAAAGCTACTGTTAAAATCTTGTATCTTTTCACTTACAAATGAATTGTAGGCTCCAAATAACGCATCAATAATACTTATGTCTTTTTCTTTTGCAATCCCAAGTATAAGTCGTTTATATACCTTACCTATATCCCAATGACTTGGTATTGCATATTTGGCAGAAGAAATATTATCGAAATCTCCTTCTATAATATTTGCTTCCTTGATAAAATCATCACTAACCCTGTCAATATTGTCACTATGATAAATATCTGCTAGTTCATAGATTTTATTAATAGTAGATTCTCCTAATTTATTTACAACATCAACTCTTTTGTTTTTTGTTTTTCTACCAATATATTCAATTAAACTACAAGTGAAAAAAAGATCATTTTCTTTTGAATTTTCTCTCCCTATCATCTCTAAAGCTCCTCCCCTGCTGAAAACTCTAAACACTTTAGTGCAACATCAGTGCAAAAGCTAATCTGATGTGTTGGATATTTGAATTTAGCCATTATCCAAAATTGTTCTCTTGTAATAATTCCATCAATATAATCAGCAATGAAGTTATATATTTGGTCATTGGCCATAGCACCAATTACAATGTCATAATCATGTGACTTTCCCTGCCGACAATCAATAATAAAATCAAGCCATTCTTCAGTCATTTCCTTGAATTCCAATACTTTAAGATTTGTATTCATTCGTATAGTATATGTATTTACCACTGGAGTGCTATATCTCTTTGCCCATCTTTCTGCTTGTTCACGAATAATTGTACAGTAAAATCCAGCTCCAAAATCTTTTGTATTTTTCCCTGCAATTATTTCTGGTTCCTTTATCACAACATAGCTACCATGATAAACTGTCATTTTTCCCATTATAAAAATCTCCTTTACTAGAAAAAACTTATATATAAGTATATTATACCACTGTTTTTAATGTATTTGTTTGTTTTTATATAGTAACCATATAGATTTTATGATCTAATATATAGCCAATTGTTCCAGTTTGGAAAACTAAATCCTAGGCATATAACCTAGGACTTAGTTTTATGTATTATCTATTTACATACTCTGCAAAACTATTTAAGATAACCTCTCTCTAAATCTCTATTTTACAAGCTCAATAGTTCCATCCTTTATTCTCCATACATGATCCGATTCTTCTGCTATTTCCATATCATGGGTTACTATGATTACACAGAAGCCTTGGTCGTGGGCTAATTGTTTTAGTATATCTATTATCTTATCGCTGTTTTCATCATCTAGATTTCCAGTAGGTTCATCTGCAAGTATTACCTTTGCTCCTGTAGCTAATGTTCTACCTATTGCCACTCTTTGTTGTTCTCCACCTGACAGATTAGAAGGGTAGCGGGAAAGTTTGTCCCCATCTATACCTAGGGAATCTAAAACTGTTTTACCTTTCTCTTTTGCTTCCTCTTTAGGCACTCCCTTGTATTCCATTGGAAAGCTTACATTTTCCAATGCAGTCAATAGGGGGAATAACTGAAATGCTTGGAATATCATAGAAACAGAATCTCTTCTATATTCATCCAAATCTAAATCTTTCAAGTCCTTGTCATCTATAGATATACTCCCTTCAGTTGGCTCATCAAGTCCTGCCATTATGGAAAGTAAAGTAGTTTTACCACTACCAGAAGGTCCTACTATTGCATTTAGCTTTCCTCCTTCAAAGGTACAGTTTACATCTTTTAATACATCTTTGTTTGCACCTTTATATCTGTAAAATATGTTTTGCATTGATAACTTTGCCATTTTATTTACCCCCTTATTCTTTTACCTGTAGCATTTCTAATGGTTTTTTATTGGTTACTTTTCTTATGCCTAGGAACAATCCTGCAATTGTACCTGATAAGTATCCTCCAGAGACCATTACATACTTAGTCAAATCAATTTGAAATGATTTTGCAGTAATAAGTAAAATGCTTATGCAAGCTGCGGATATTCCTATTAAAACCAGTATAAGATTTTCTCTAAATAAGTTCCAACTTACTTCTTTATTTTTGACTCCTAGAATTCTCAATATTGAAACATCCAATGTTCTCCTTAAAACCATCATAAAGGCTAATATGCCTGCCATTAAAATTGATAGAACAAAGGTTACTGGATACAGAATCTTTATTAAAGATAAATTTCTTTCTAAGGGTTCAAGCACATTAATTAGTTCTCCATCCCAAAAGTTTAAATTCATTCCTCCAAGATTGGCATGATTACTTGAAAGGATGTTTTTTAACTCCTCCTTACGCCCCATTAGCTCCTTATTCTTTTCTGGATTAAAAATAAGTTCTACTTTACTATAATATGTTGTATGTTCAAGTGACTCTAATGCACTTATTGGATAGATAAAAAGTTCTTTTTCATCCACCATGGTATATCTATTAGCTGTACTAATTCTATTAACGCCTTCAAAGCTTCCTACAACAGTACCATAAGCTTCTACCACTAATCTAAGATAGTTTGAATCAGGCTTCAAGAGTATCTTATCTCCTAATTCTAAGTCAAAATGCTCCATTGCTTTAGAGGATACCAGTACTGGGAAAAAAACTTCTCCCTTTTCATCAAGAACCTTTAAATTTCTCGGGTCAGTATAATCAACTGTATATTCTCTCTCAAAATCCTCTAAAGAATATCCTTCCATAAAATTTAAGTTACTAAATCTCATAGTCCCTTCATCACTATTATAGGGCTTATTACTAGCTTCTACTCTAAAGCTAGGCTCATATGTGTAAAAATGAACCTTATCCTTTTCTCCTACTTCATATTTTTTAATTACATCATCTCTTTTTATATATAACTCGTCGTAAATCATCAAAGCTATAGCATTATAGTCTTTAACTAATCCTGTTTCTGATAAGTTATCCACATGACTTTTGCTTATGGGCCCTGTTCCTTCATTAGTAATAGAACTATCTTTAGGCACTATATCAGCAGTTATTGTATATTCTTTATATGCCTTTCCCATCATGTCATTATTTTTAATAGTTAGGTAGTTCATCCATAATAAGGAAAAAGCAAATACTCCTGCTAATACTATTAAAAGTATTGAGCTAACCTTAGAACGCAAAGCATGATTTAAAAAATAATTATTTAAGGCTTTTTTACCATCCTTTATTAATATATGTTCCTCTTTATTTCTTCTTATCTCTTTTTCCTCTTTTTTCACTTCTTTATCTATACTTTTTACAGTTTCTGTTGATTCTTTTTCTTCATAGTATTCTACAGTTGATATAGTTGTAGCTTTAACCATCTCTAAATCTTCAACTTTATCTTTCTTTCTTTTATTATTATTTATTAAATCTATAACAGATTGATTTTTTAACTGCCTACTTCTAAGGTATAGGATTGCAACAAGTGGAATCAATGATAATGTTATAAATAAGATAAAATATTGTATCCCAAAATCTGAGCTTACAATTCTCTCCATACTAGAAGGAATACTTGCCAATAATTCATTGGACTTTTCTAAAGCTGTATTGTAACCGATATAGCCTCCTATAGTGGATGCAAGAGCACCTAATAAAATTAATGGTTGTATCAAATGTTTTCCTGTAATCTTAGATGGTATTCCTAAGGATCGTTCTATTGCATAGTTCAATTTGTGTCCTTCTATGTATATATGAACAACAAATCCTTGTACTATTATTAGAAGTATACTAAAAAGTGAAAAGCTAATCATTGAGGACCTTTTAATTGAAGCAGATGAGTTAAGAAAAGTATCTATATTATTCACAACAAATTTTAATTCAAATCCAAGCTCTTCTATAGGTTCTCTATACTTTTCAATAAAGGCTGATTCATCCTCTGAATTTCTTAAAACAAAATTATACAAATAAGGATAAACAGGAATTGGCTCATCTATCCCCTTATTGTATCTACCCAGCTCTTTAGGAATAGTACTTTCAGGAATATATATATTCTTATGATAACCTTTAAACACATTAGATTCGTATAAACCCACTATTTCAAATGACATAGTATCATTTGTATTATATGTCCTCCATTCTTTCTTATCCTTTTCAGAACGCAATACAGAACCATATTCAGAATCTCGCATTTTAATTTGGAGCTTATCACCGATTTTTAGTTCATACATTTCGGCAAGAAGCTGATTAATAACAACTACGCGGTTTTTATTTTCATTATCCCGATTATCAATCCATCGTCCATCAATTAAATAATAGTCCTTAGAACCATCCTGTACCTCTGGCATTCCTGTCATGTCTTCCGTTCCAATTGTGCTATATGAAATGATATTTTGATTTATAAAATCAATTTCATCCTTAATGATTTTAAACTCAGGATTATCCCAATCTATTTCTCCACTATCATCTAATTCTATATATAATGGTCCTCCTTC
>CAZIII010000020.1:0-7212 GCA_964539425.1 uncultured Tissierellaceae bacterium
CCAAATCTATACGAACGTAGTGAGTAAATAGATTTGAGTTTCGAGACTGAGGGAAAGGGCAAATTATATAAAAAGGAGGCAATAAAATGATATTAAATAATATTTATGAATCAATAGGCAAAACACCAATAGTTAGACTAAATAAATTAAAGGAAGAAGGAGCAGCAGAAATACTAGTAAAGATAGAGTCTTTCAATCCATCAGGGAGTGTAAAAGACAGAGCATCTTTATACATGATAGAAGCTGCAGAGAGAGAAGGTTTATTAACTAAAGGAGGAACAATAATAGAGCCTACTAGTGGTAATACAGGTGTAGGTCTTGCTATGATAGGAGCAGCAAAAGGGTATAATGTGATTTTAGTTATGCCAGATACTATGAGTATTGAAAGACGAAAATTAATGCTTGCATATGGAGCAAAGATTATACTAACTGAAGGTAAAAAGGGAATGATAGGTTCAGTTGAGCTAGCACAAAGATTAGCAAGGGATAATAATTATTTTATGCCAAATCAGTTTGGGAATGAAAATAATAAAATAGCTCACTATGAAACAACTGCTATGGAAATATTGGAAGATACAAAGGGGAATATAGATGCTTTTGTAGCTGGAGTTGGAACAGGAGGCACTGTATCAGGCGTAGGTAAAAAACTGAAAGAATATAATAAAGATATACTAATAGTTGCAGCTCAACCAGAGAAATCTCCTGTTCTTACAGGAGGAGCTCCATCAGGTCATAAAATCCAAGGCTTAGGTGCAAACTTTATTCCTGGTATATATGATAAAGAAGTAGTAGATGAGGTATTAGATATTGATGAACAAATATCCTATGAATATTCAAGGAGATTAGCAATGGAAGAAGGAATACTTTCAGGCATATCAGCTGGTGCTAATATAGCAGCAGCATCCATAATAGCAAGAAAATTAGGAGAAGGAAAAAGAGTACTAACTGTTATTCCAGATACTGGAGAAAGGTATTTATCTACAGATCTGTTTAGTGGAGAGTGATTATATGTTTAAATTTTTAATAGAGGAGGGAAAAAACATAATGGAAAAGGATCCAGCAGCAAAGAATCTTTTTACCGCCATGTTTTTTTATCCTAGTATAAAGGCACTGTTTTATCATAAGATTGCACATAAATTATATAAGAAGAAAAAGTTTATACTATCCTGGATAATTTCTCAAAGAGCTAGGAGAATAACAGGTATAGAAATACATCCTGGAGCTAAAATAGGTAAAAAACTATTTATAGACCATGGAATGGGTGTAGTTATAGGAGAGACTGCTGAAATAGGGAATAATGTGTTAATGTATCATGGTGTGACCCTTGGTGGAATTGGTGGAGAAAAAAATGCCAAGAGACATCCTACTATAGAAGATGATGTGGTAATTGGAGCCGGTGCTAAAATATTAGGACCAGTCACAATTGGTAGAGGGGCTAAAATTGGTGCCAATTCAGTAGTGCTAGAAGATATACCTCCATATTCAACAGCAGTAGGTGCGCCAGCTAGGATAGTTAGGAAAAAACAAAACACTTGGTTTTATGTAGTTTAGCAAACAAAAAACTGTTTACAATATTGAAATCTAGAGTATAATATATATTAACAATGAACAAGAATAGTAATCATAATAAAGATCTAAAGAGAACTGGGAATGGTGAGAACCTAGTGATACTATTATGGTGAATGGACTTGGGAGTATATATCTGAAATAAGTAGGATATAGGGATAATCACCCTTATATGATTTGAGTAGGCTATTTAGCAAAAAGAGTGGTACCGCGGAACTAAACCTTTCGTCTCTTATTATAAGAGATGGGAGGTTTTATTATTTTTAGGAGGGATATCATGGAAAAGAAAATTGTATTTAGTGGAGTTCAGCCATCAGGGGCATTGACCATAGGTAATTATATAGGGGCTATAAAAAACTGGGTAGAACTACAGGATGAATACGATTGTTATTATTGTATAGTTGATATGCATGCTATTACAGTGCCACAAATACCTAAGGATCTTAGAAGAAAAACATTAGAAGTTTTAGCTGTATACTTAGCTTGTGGTATTGACCCAGACAAAAGCTCATTATTCATCCAATCCCATGTGCCGGCACATGCTGAGTTAACTTGGGTATTAAATAGTATTTCATATATGGGACAATTAAATAGAATGACTCAATTTAAAGAGAAATCCAAGAAATCTGAGGAAAATTTAAATGCTGCATTGTTTACCTACCCAGTATTAATGGCTTCAGATATACTTTTATATCAAGCTGATTTAGTACCAGTGGGAGATGACCAGAAACAGCATTTAGAATTAGCAAGAGACTTAGCTGAAAGATTTAATAATAAATATAGTGATACTTTTAAAGTGCCTGATCCACTAATCAAGGAAGTGGGAGCTAGGATAATGAGTCTTCAAGAGCCATCATCAAAGATGAGCAAATCTGATTCAGATGAAAATGGATATATATTGATTCTAGACGATAAAGATGCAATCAGAAGAAAAATCAAACGTGCAGTTACAGACTCCTTGGGACTAATGGGCTATAATGATGAACAACCAGGATTAAAGAACTTACTAACTATTTACTCAATATTTGCTAAGGAAGAAATACCACAAATAGTTAGTAGATATGAAGGCCAAGGATACGGAAAATTCAAAGAAGATTTGGCAGAAGTAATCATAGGAGGACTTTCACCTATTCAAGAAAAATATGATTATCTAATTAAAAACAAGGATTATTTAGAAAAAATATATAAAGAAGGGGCAGAAAAAGCTGAATATCAGGCTATGAAAACCCTTAGAAAGGTATATAAAAAAGTAGGATTTATACCTAGATAGGATTAAATATTTACTTTAATTTCATAAAAAGATCAGACTATTGATTAGTCTGATCTTTTATGGTCTTAACCCATTCTATTATTGCCTTAGCTGCTTCCATACTATTATCATTATGGAAGGTTGAATTGTAATCTCTATTTTTATGCTCATAAAGGGGGTCATAATATTTAATAAGTAGTTCTTCTATTACTGGCTCATATTCATGTTTATTGATTAAATCTATGTATTTATCAATATTTTTATCACCTAAGTACTTTCTTAGAAGATTTAGTGGGGGAACAAGCTCACTATCAGTATCATGTACATAGTCCCTTAAAAGATTAGCAATTCTTGTTTCCATATTAGCTTCAATCCTTATATTTATTCCATTCTTCATGGCTTCAAATATATAATCTGGGATAATATCTTTTCCAATTCTTTTACTTTCACCTTCAACAAACACAAGATTTGAGTTTCTGTTCCTTAGAGATTTAAAAATAAGAGACTCAAACATTTTTTGACTACTTTGTTCTCCAAGGCCTACACTTCCCAAGAGAGACCCTCTGTGGTTTGCACAGGCTTCCAAGTCTAAAACATTCATTCCCTCTTTTTCAAGATGTTTCAAAATATCTGTTTTACCAGTTCCAGTATTTCCATAGAGTACTACAAATTGTATCTGGGAAGTAATATTTGGAAGCTGATCAATAACATATCTCCTATAACCCTTATATCCATTATCAAGCTTAATAGCATTTATGCCAATAGATTTAAAAAGAGAAACTAAGGAACGACTTCTAAATCCACCCCTAGCACAGAAAAATACTAGATTTTGATATTTCTCATCTAAAGTATGGACTTCTTCATAAATACTTGGGAGTCTTTTTGATGCAATTTCAACTCCAATTCTTTTTGCTTTTTCAATGCTTTCTTGCATATAGATTGTACCAATGAGTTTTCTTTCCTCATCGTTGAACAGTGGAATATTAATTGCACCTGGTATGGTCTCTGATAAGTATTCACTAGGAGACCTGAGATCAATTAAAATATGACTTTCATCTATTTTGTTTTCATCTATATCTTCATAATTAACAATTCTAAACATAAAATCCCTTCTTCTATTTAAATTTCTAAAATGCAACACCATATATTATATACTATTAATTCCACCTATAACAGGAAAATAAATATAAATATTACTAATAATAAAAATTGATAGCAATTATAGCTATCAATTTTTATTATTTATATATAGTTGAGATACTTTTTTGCTAAAGATACTTTCCAGATATCTGGACCTTCTTCAATATATTCCCACTCAAATTTTCCCAATCTTTTCTCTTCCAATTGATTAAAGACATGAGTTGGATCGTGATCATTTATTAGCATCATTTTATCCCCTACAGGTAGTGAATCAAAAGCATTGATAATAACTTTGTTTTGTTCTTCAGGTTTATATTGCCTTGTATCCAATTGCATAATAGACATTCTATCTCCTCCTGATGATTTTTATTTATTATGTCCAATGAAATGAATATTATTTCATTAATGAAATTACATAATATAGTTAATATTTGTTATAATGGGCATAGGGTAAAATTTAATTAAAGGAGTGGTTGTTTTATGAAATGCAAAATGCTTCATACTTGTATCAGAGTGATGGATTTAGAAAAATCATTAAAGTTTTATAAGGAAGCACTGGGTCTAGTTGAAACAAGGAGAAAGGACTATCCTGAAGATGAATTTACTTTAGTTTTCCTATCGGATGAGTCAGGAAATTACGAAATAGAATTAACATATAATTATAATCCAGAAAAACCTTATATTATAGGAGATGGTTTTAGTCATATAGCAGTTTCCGTAGATGACCTAGAATCAGTTAGAGAAAAGCATATAGAAATGGGATATGAAGTTACAGAATTAATGGGTCTAAGAGGAGAAAAACCAAGATATTATTTTGTAACTGATCCAGATGGATATGAAGTTGAAGTAATGAGAGGATAGGAATCAAATAAAAAGTCTATAAACATAGATAAGTTTATAGACTTTTTTCAATTAATAGGAAAAAAAATTCACAAAAATTGAGACATACCATAATATATAATAGGTAGAATACTTTATCAAAGCTAATAACCCCTTTATACTCCATGGACGAATCATACATAGAAAGGGGGTGAATAATAATGGATGAACAAAAATATCTTATGTGGATAACTGAGACTGAAAATAATGATAATTATATTAGTATGGCTAGACCTCAAAACTATGGCTCTTGGTATAGTAATCCTTGCGATAGATGGCAAAAACCTTCTAGAAGTCAAGGTTCATTTGAAATAGATATGAGTAATAATATAGAAGTAGAGAACAATGCAGAATCTAAAGCCTTTAATAAAGAAGTATCCGGAAGTGTTATCTCAGGAGATAACACCAGTGGAGATGCTGCAGCCACAGTTACAATAGATGCTACTCAAGTTAGTGTGCTTGTTGTTCCAGTTTTAGATAGCTTCAATTCATTAGTACCAGCAATTACGACTTATAAATTATCCATGGATGAAAAGGATTTAGATATACAAGTGAATAAAGACGGAACCTATATAAACGGGCAGAAGATGGAGGAACAAGAATTAGAAGATGGTACAAGGGTTTTTGTCTATAGAAATAATGAAGTGAAAAAATATGAAAAAAGAGCAGAAAGTAGTAAAGGATAGAATAAATATTTAATATATAAAAAGAGATAAAGAGCTATAACTAGCCTTTATCTCTTTTCACTTATATTTTAGTCTATATATTAAAATTGATCAGTTTCTAAGAATGAAATTCTCCAAAACAGTCCATCTTCAATAACCTTAATTTTTGCTGTTGTATCCATAATTTTATCCCCTGGTACACTAGTCTCTAAATGGAAGGTGATTTGAAATGAGTTATCTCCCATGTCTTTAACATCAAAGCTACTTACCCATGGACTAGACTGACCAGTGACAAAAATATGGTCTTCGAAAATAGGATATTTTTCTTCTTTTAGGTCATTTGAAAGTAAAGCATATTGAATAGCTCCATTTCGCATCTTTACAGCATTTCCATAAGTTTCTACACAATCCATTGGAGAGCTAGGCTCAGTAAATTCCAAAATTAAATCATAATAAGGGTCTAGATGATCATCAATTTCATGAAATACCCTAATAATGGTACTATCATTTAAATCATATTTACGATTATTAGTATTAATACTAAGCGAAGAACCTAAACTAACATTTTCTTTCAATACCTCAGTAAAATAGCCCAAAGGAACATAGGTAATACCCTTTATTGTTTTATACTCAATATCAATAAGAGGCTTACCTGCAACAGTTGGACCGTCTTTCTTATTCCAATCCACCTTATAATCAAGAGATTCAGCAACGATACGGAGTGGAATCATAGGAATGCCATCATCAAATATACTTTTTTGTGTTGATAAACTAAGCCCATTAAATCTAATTGTATCTAAGGAGTTTTCACCTTTCATAGACTTATAGACTTGATCCTTTAGTATATCTTTCAACTCATTTCCTTCAAATTCAAATCTATGGATTCCACCTGCATAAGGAGCTATATCATAAAGATTAAAAAATACAATTAATTTATTACCATCAATATAGAAACTAAAATCACCTTTTTTGTCTTTTACTATTTTATCATAGCCTTCAAAATAATAATCAGGGGATTTATCCATGGTTTCAATTAACTTTTTTTCTATTAATTCAATAGATTTTGTATTATCTTTAAATAAATCCTTAAATGTGTAGAATTCACCAGTTGAAGTATTCATTGTAATAGGAACAATAAATTGCATCCCATGGGCACCACCAGAATAAGAATAAAAATTCAATTGGATAGAAACAATATCTTCCTTAAAAAAGTAATCATAATTAATATCTAAAGCAGCCTTTAAAGTATTGGATCTTTCACCATTTTTAATATTCTCATCATTTAGTTCTTTTAATGATTCTGATGCACTTCTTACTTCTCCAATGGAATCTGCAACCAAATCTTTAATCTTCTTATTTATCTTTTGAGCACCATTGAACCCATCAAAATAAGGCACTGATATATTAATGCTTAAAAAATCCTCTGTGCTAGTAATTATACTATTTTTTACAATATAATTATCATCTGCAGTTACAAAAGCAAATAGAGAAATACAGATTATTAATACAAGTATAAACCATATTGATTTTTTCATTTTTTTGCCACCTCACATTTATTTGTTATCTATAGTATATTCCTTTTTGTGAGTAGTAATCCAGCAACAATATAGTTACAATTTGAAGATCACTTAATAAATGGATATAAGCTTAGGATTTTACATTTTTAAATTGTAAAGGAGTCATATTAGTTAATTTTTTGAACATTATATTATA
>CAZIII010000020.1:7312-11481 GCA_964539425.1 uncultured Tissierellaceae bacterium
GATTTTTCAATATTAGCAATTACATATTAAGGAGATTCTTATGAAGAAAAGATATTTAGCACTGATACTAGTTATTTTATCTGTAGTTTCAATTTTTATTGGAGTTAGAGAAATGAACATTCAGGGTTTGCTCAGTCTTAAAGAGGATGAAATACAAATTCTTTTAGTAAGCAGACTACCAAGACTAATAAGTATCATAGTGGCAGGAATGGGAATGAGTATTGCGGGGCTAATCATGCAGCAAATAAGCCGAAATAAATTTGTATCACCAACAACTGCAGCAACAGTTGATTCAGCTAAATTGGGAATTTTAGTTTCAATGATATTATTACCTAGTTCTAGTACAATAGGAAAAATGTTAATAGCTTTTATATTTGCAATAGGTGGGACATTCCTATTTATGCAAATATTAAAGCGGGTAAAGTTTAAAAATGTAATATTTATTCCATTAGTAGGAATGATGTTGGGAAATATTATAGATTCAGTAACTACTTTCTTTGCCTATAGGTTTGATTTAGTTCAAAATATATCCACCTGGTTACAAGGGGACTTTTCCATGATTATCAAGGGGAGATATGAGCTTCTATATATTAGTATCCCATTATTAGTTGTTGCATTTTTATATGCCAACAAATTTACAGTGGCAGGAATGGGAGAAGATTTTTCAGCGAATTTAGGGCTAAATTATAATAGAGTTGTAAATATTGGTATTGGAATTGTGGCTCTGATTTCTTCTTTAGTAATAATCACTGTAGGTAGGATTCCTTTTTTAGGACTTATAATTCCCAATATAGTCACAATATTTCAGGGTGATAATATGAAAAACAACATTGGACATACAGCATTGTTTGGGGCAAATTTCCTTTTACTATGTGACATATTTGGAAGAATAATTATTTACCCTTACGAAATTGCAATAAGTCTTACAGTGGGAGTAATAGGAAGTATAGTATTCCTTTACTTGCTAGTCAGGGGGAATAAATGATGGCAAATAAAAAACGAATAGGATTTCTTGTAATATTAGCATTAATATTGATACTGTTTTTTATATTTTGGGGTCTAAAGAGCACAAATTGGAGATATTTTCTATCAACTAGAGCTCCAAAGGTAGCTGCAATAATTATTACGGGAGTGGCAATAGCCTTTTCCTCTTTAATATTTCAAACAGTTACAAATAATAGGATATTAACCCCATCAGTCCTAGGGCTAGACTCACTATATATACTTATACAAAGCTTTATAGTCTTTATACTTGGATCTACTAGTATATTTATAATTAATAAAAATCTGAATTTCTTAGTAGCAGTTAGTTTGATGATGATATTTTCAGGATTTCTTTTTAAGAGTCTATTTAAGAAAGAATCAAGCAATATAATGATTCTCTTGTTGATTGGCCTCATATTAGGAACCTTATTTCAAAGTTTAACATCTTTCATGCAAATGATGATTGATCCTAATGAGTTTTTACATATACAGGATAAGATGTTTGCAAGCTTCAACAATATTAATACTGAGATTTTAATATTATCAACAATTGTAATCTGTGCCATAGGGATATATTCTTCAAAATACATTAAAATTTGGGATGTATTGTCTCTAGGAAGAGAGCATTCTATAAACTTAGGAATTGATTATGATAAGGTTATCAAAAAAATGTTAGTCATTGTATCAATCTTAGTTTCCATATCAACTGCTTTAGTAGGTCCAATAACCTTCTTGGGATTACTAGTGGTAAATCTTTCTAGGGAGTTTCTAAAGACATTTAAGCATAAGGACTTAATAATAGGATCAGCCCTAATAAGTATAGTTGCATTAGTAGGAGGTCAGTTGCTGGTAGAAAGAGTATTTAATTTTGGAACACCAATAAGCGTAATAATTAATTTTGTTGGAGGGTTTTACTTCATATATCTATTGTTAAAGGAGAATGTGGCATGATAGAGGTTAGAAATATAGTAAAGACATATGGCAATAAAAATGTGGTGGATAATGTATCTACAATAATTGAGAAAGGTAAGATTACATCATTTATTGGTCCTAACGGGGCAGGGAAAAGCACACTACTTTCTATAATTAGTCGCCTAATACCTAGAAAAAGTGGGGAAGTAATAATTGATGGTAAACCTTTGGAAAAATGGGATAGCAACAATCTTGCAAAAAAGGTTTCAATACTAAAGCAATCAAATCACGTAAACATAAGACTTACCATTAGGGAGTTAGTTAGTTTTGGGCGTTTTCCATATAATCAAGGTAATTTAACTGAGGAGGATAAAAGATATATTGATGAAGCTATTGATTATATGAAGTTAGAGGATATTCAGGACAAGTACTTAGATGAATTAAGTGGTGGACAAAAACAAAGAGCATATATAGCCATGGTAATAGCTCAAAACACTGAGTATATACTATTGGATGAACCCTTAAACAATTTGGACATGAAACATTCTGTTGAGATTATGAAAATATTAAGAAGGCTAGTAGATGATTTAGGAAAAACTATCGTCATAGTTATTCACGATATTAACTTTGCATCTTGCTATTCAGACAAAATTGTTGCATTAAAGGATGGAAGATTAGTTGAAGAAGGAAATACTAGCACGCTGATTAACAGTGAGTCATTAGGACAAATATATGATATGGAATTTGATATTACTCAAATTAACAATATGAAACTTTGTGTATATTACTAAAAAAGAAGAGGTGTATAAATTGAAAAAGATAAAAGGTTTATTATTAGGATTATTAGTGATTGTTTCAGCATTTGCATTGGTAGCATGTAGTTCATCACCAGAAGCAGGAAAGATAGAGGGGAATAAGGATCTAGTACAAGGCGAGGAAGTTGGTGAAGCATATACAAGAGTAGCTATAAAGCATGAACTTGATGAAAAAGAAGTTGAATTTGAAACAAAACCTGAAAGAATAATTGTATTCGATTATGGTGTATTAGATGCAATGGATAAGATTGGTGAAGATATAATAGGCCTACCTAAGAAAAGTGTTCCTCCTTATTTAGATAAATACAAAGGAGAAGAATATGTAGATGTGGGAACTTTACAAGAACCGAATTTTGAAACTATATTTGAGCTTCAACCTGATTTAATCATTATTTCCGGTAGACAAGCTAGTTTATATGATGATTTCAAGAAAATAGCTCCTACTGTATACCTTACTATTGATGGTGGGGATTATATGAATTCATTTAAAAACAATATGAAGGCATTAGGACAAATATTTAATAAAGAAACTTTATTAGAAGAAGAAGTAGGGAATATTGAAAATGCCATTAGTAGCTTAAATGAAGTGGCTTCAAACAATGGGAAAAATGGATTATTTATTATGGCAAATGATGGGAACCTTAGTGCATATGGACAAGGATCTAGATTTGGAATCCTGCATAAGGAATTTGGAGTAAGTCCAGCGGATGAAAATATTGAATCATCCACCCATGGACAAAAAGTTACCTTCGAATATATTCTTGAGAAAAATCCTGACTATCTGTTTGTAATGGATAGGGCAACTATTGCTGGTGGAGATGTATCTGCCAAACAAGTAATGGATAATGATTTAATAAGATCTACAAATGCATATAAAAATGATAATATTATATACCTTGATGCATATACATGGTATGTATCTTCGGGAGGCATAACAGGCACTTATAATATGGTAGAAGAAATACAATCAGCTATAAAATAATATAAAAAATGATAAAAAAACCCTCTAACTAATTTTAGAGGGTTTTTTATCCAGGAATTAAAAATTGAATATTGAGAAGTATAAATACATAGCAAAATATATTTCTCACAGGTGATAGAATTGGGACATAAAAAATCAAAGAACTTTTATTTAATGGCCATATTAATTTCAATCGGAATATTATACCTTTTATTTATATATATAGATAACTTGAAAATAGGATATATCAACACATCAAATATATTAAAATATACTTCAATAATACTATGCTTCTTGATAACTCTCATGGTTGGAAAAGATAATATCAATAATAATGATATAACTTTACTCCAAGCAGGTCTTTTTATCACAACTTTTGCAGATTTAGCCTTTGTAATATTTGAGTATTACAATGTGGGTATAATTCTCTTCTCATATGTTCAAATAATTTATTATATAAGATTTAAAGTCAATAAATCTAATATTAAGATTTATAA
>CAZIII010000020.1:11581-21718 GCA_964539425.1 uncultured Tissierellaceae bacterium
TTATTAAAGGGTAGCTCAACATCTTTTTATAATATCTCAATCCAGCTAATATGGGTGTTTTATCTTCCCTCCCAAGTGCTACTTTCATTAAGTGGATATAATTTTGCAAAAGGGCCAGAGGATAAAATAATTTTATAGAAAAAAATCGAAAATAATATAATATTATGTTATAATATTTAGGGAGTCTAAATAAGTTAATACATAATGGAGGAGCTTATGAAAGAAAATGCTATAATTGATTTTTTTAAGAAACATTGGATACAGTACATTGTTGGAGTAGTATTTTTAGTATTTACTACTTATGTCCAAGCCTTTGGACCTAAACTATTAGGTAAAATTATAGATTTATTAAGATTAGAGAATATAGATAAGGGAAAAATATTTTTCTATTTATGGATGATGATTGCTGTTGCAGTTGGAACATTCATTACAAGGTATGTATGGAGATACCTTATTATAGGGAATTCGAGGAACTTGGAGTGCTATTTGAGGCAAAGGTTATTTGCTCATTTTCAAACACTTCCAGTACAATTCTATCATGAGAGAAAAACAGGAGATTTACTGGCTTATGGTATAAATGATATCTCTGCAATAAGAATGTCTTTTGGTCCTGGTTTGGCCCATATTATCCATGGTACTGGAATATGTGTAGTAGTTATTCTATCTATGGCAAGAACCATAGATCTAAGGCTGACCATATTAGCACTTCTACCTATTCCTATAATTGTTCTTTTAATGATTAAAGTTGGTGGACTAGTACAAAAAAGATTTAGAATTGTGCAGGAGAACTTTGCAGCAATATCAGACCGTGTACAAGAGAATATTTCAGGAATTAGAGTAATTAAATCTTATGTCCAAGAAAAAGAAGAAGTTAATAAGTTTGATGACCTAAATGAAAAAATGAAAGAATCTAATATAAAGATGGTTAGGGTATCTTCCATGCTGTCACCTATGATTGAAGTATGCTTTGGTATAAGTTTTATGATAAGTCTTATCCTTGGAAGTAAGATGGTTAAAAATGGTATAATTACCCTTGGAGACTTTATAGCATTCAACGGATATCTTACTATGATTGTAAAACCAATTACATCAATAGGTAGGGTAAGCAACATAATACAAAAAGGATTAGCTTCATTTAAAAGGCTAGATAGAATTTTCCAGGTAAAATCAGATATTATACATGAGTCTGGAGATCAATCTTTAACAGAAATAAAAGGTGAAATAGAAATAAAAAATCTAGAATTTAATTATCCAGGATTAGAAGAAGCAACACTGAAGAATATAAGTATTAAAATTAATAAGGGAAAGACATTGGGAATCATTGGTAAGACTGGCAGCGGTAAGACTACCTTGGTTAACCTTTTACTAAGACTTTATAATGTAGAAAGGGGAAAAATATTTATTGATGGACATGATATCAATGATTATCCTTTAAAAGTTCTTAGGGAAAGCATGGGGTATGTACCACAAGACAATTTCTTGTTTTCATCTACCATTAGGGAAAGTATTCAATTTTTTAGGGATGTATATTCAGATGGAGAAATAGAGGATGCAACAAAATCCAGTTGTATCTATGAAAATATTGTAGATTTCCCCAAGGGATTTGATACTGTAATTGGAGAAAGAGGAGTAAATCTTTCTGGAGGTCAAAAACAAAGGATTTCAATTTCAAGGGCTATTATAAAGAATCCAAGTATTCTTATATTAGATGATGCCTTATCTGCTGTTGATACAAAAACAGAGGAAAGTATTATTGATCATTTTAAAGATATTTTAATAGGTAAGACCGGTATAATTATTGCCCATCGAATATCTGCCCTAAAGCATGCAGATGAAATTATTGTAATGGACCATGGGGAGATAATAGAGCGTGGTAGCCATGAAGAACTTCTATATAAAAAAGGATTATATTTTGAAATTCATGAAGAGCAATATAAAGAAGAAATGCGAGAGAAGGTGAACTATGAAGCGTCATAGTGTTTTAAGACTATTAAAATTTATGGTACCCCATAAGAAAACCGTAATAATTGCAGCTATTTGCGTACTATTGGCAAATGGAGCAGAGCTATTAAAGCCAATTATTCTAAAAATTGTTATAGATGATTTTCTAATTCTTAAAAAGCCAGAAGTTGGATTTTACTCCATTACTTCAATGGGAGTACTATATATGGTAACTATTGCTTTAGGATCATTGTTCACTTTTGTACAAATAAATCTTATGAATCGTGTTGGACAGAATATAGTTAGTAATTTAAGAAAAAAGGTTTTCAGTCATATTCAACATTTACCTTTATCCTATTTGGATAACTTTTCCACAGGAAGATTAATAACAAGAGCTACCAATGATGTGGAAGCACTTAATGAAATGTTTACAGATGTTTTAATTAATCTTTTTAGAGATGTATTCTTATTAATGGGAATTGTATTTATAATGTTTAGGATGAATGTAAGCCTAGCTTTAATCGGATTTGTTGCTGTACCCCTCATTTTTTTAGTGACTTATTATTTCAAAAATAAAATCAAAAAGAACTTTCAAGTGGTAAAAAGTTTGATTGGTAGAATAAATGGTTTTTTTGCAGAAAATCTGTCAGGAATGAAGTTAGTACAGATATTTAACAGAGAAACAGAAAAGCAACAAGAATTTAAAGAATTAAATGATGAGTATCATAAGGCCACCCTATTCCAAATAAAAATGAATAGTTTATTAAGGCCAATAATAGAAATTCTGCAAAATGTAACAATTGCTGTCTTAGTATGGTATAGCATGGGAAGGATTATGAATCAGACTCTTGAATTAGGAGTGGTATATGCATTTACCAACTACGTTAAGCAATTTTTTGCCCCTATAAATGATTTGGCAGAGAATTATAGTACAATTCAGTCAGCAATTGTGTCTGCTGACCGTATATTTGAGCTATTGGATCAAGAGGATATACTAGAAGACTTGGAAGTAGGCTTACCTATGGAAAAGATAAAAGGAGAAATTGAATTTAAAAATGTGTACTTTGCCTACAATGAAGAAGAATGGATATTGAAAAATCTAAGCTTCGTAGTAAAACCAGGTGAGACAGCAGCTTTTGTAGGAGCTACAGGAGCAGGAAAGACTACAATTATTAATCTGATTTCTAGATTTTATGAGATTCAAAAGGGTGAAATTTTAATTGATGGAGTGAATATAAAGGAATACAAGCTGAAGGATTTAAGAAGAAATGTAGCAGTAGTTTTACAGGATGTTTTTCTTTTCTCAGGGGATATTAAAAGCAATATTAGTCTAAATACCAGTATCACTGACAATGATATATCTAAGTCCTTGGAGTTATCATGTTCATCAGATTTTATAGATGAATTACCCCTTGGGATTAATGAGCCTGTAAAGGAAAGGGGAAGTACCTTCTCAGCAGGGCAAAAACAGCTACTATCCTTTGCGCGAGCTATCGCACACAATCCTTCTGTTCTAGTACTAGATGAGGCAACTGCAAATATAGATACAAAGACAGAACAATTGATTCAAAAATCTATTGAAAATGTTTCTGCAAATCGTACTACTTTAATCATAGCCCATAGGCTATCTACAATTAGAAATGCTGATAAAATTATCTTGTTAAACAAGGGTAAAATTGTAGAAATAGGAAATCATAATGAGCTTATGAAAAATGGAAGATACTATAAAGAACTATATGAAGCACAATAAATAAGGGAGACTAATAGTCTCCCTTATTATCGTAAACACCTAAATTATATTACTTGCTTAAGATTTATTAATCCACTTAAGGACATTTTCTTTATAATGTTTGAAAATAAAGCCCACAACCTTACCTACAAATATGGCAGCTAAAATAGTGCCTTCTCTTACAGACTTAAGTCCACCTAAGAAAATAATAGATAAAATTGCAGAAATCGTTACCATACTAATATCAACCATTATCTTGGCAGTGCTGAATTTAATTTTATCTTTACTAAGTGTTACAATCGCTCCACATAGACCTTCAGCTGGCATAGGCATTATATTTGGTATAAGAAGCATAGATACTCCGATACCTATTATAATAATACTAGTTACCAGATATGCTAGTTGTATAATATAGAAATTAGGTTTAGAAAGCCAAAACAAGAAATAATCAGTGCTTGTATATGTTATAAAAAATGATAATACATATGTACTAAAGATTTGTAATAAGTTTTTTACCTTATAATTTTTTCTTAATAGGATTATTTGTAAAGCCATTAGAAATATATAAATTATTGTAGTTGCTTTCCCAAGTTCCATTCCAGAAATCAATTCCCAAGTATATGGAATTGAGCTAATAGGAGAGATACCAAGTCCAGCCATTTTGGAAATATTGATACCAATTGCTAATATAAAAATTCCACTGATATAAAGTATTAGTCTTTTTACTGTTCTAATCATAAGCAATGACACATCCTTTTAGTTGTATTATGTAATATGCAATTATATAATACTTTCTTGAAAAATTCCATAAGAAAAAAACTTCTTTTTGTTTTAACAATATCTGATAGTGCAATTGGGTATAATAATTGTGATATGAAAACAATGAAAATTGCTATGGAAAGGAGAGACTATGACGGAGAAAAAAACAATAATAGATATGGGGTGGAACTTAGATAATAGCTATGCTCGACTTCCAAAAACATTTTTTACCCAGAAAAATCCAACCCCTGTAAATTCGCCTAAGCTAATTGTTTTTAATAATTCTTTAGGAAAATCCTTAGGGCTTAATGTTGATAGATTACAAAGTAAAGATGGAATAGAGTTTCTTGCAGGGAACCAAATACCCCAAGGTGCTATTCCTATTGCCCAAGCCTATGCAGGACATCAATTTGGACATTTTACTATGCTTGGGGACGGGAGGGCAGTACTCCTTGGTGAGCAAATTACTCCCTCTGGACAACGATTTGATATTCAATTCAAAGGTTCAGGTAGAACACCATATTCACGAGGTGGTGATGGTCGAGCAGGGCTTGGTCCAATGTTAAGGGAATACATCATTAGTGAAGCAATGTATGCCCTTGGAATTCCTACTACTCGTAGTCTAGGAGTAGTTACAACAGGAGAGTCCATAATTAGAGAAACAGTACAACCAGGAGCAATTCTCACTAGGGTAGCCTCTAGTCATATCCGCGTAGGTACATTTGAATATATTTCGAGATTTGGAACAATTGAGGAGCTGCAAACCTTAGCTGATTATACCTTGAAAAGGCATTTTCCAGAGGGTGGAGGAGATGTAAATCCATATCTCTTCCTACTTCGAAAAGTGATTAAGGGTCAGGCTCTTTTAATTGCCAAATGGCAGTTAGTCGGATTTATTCATGGGGTAATGAATACTGACAATATGACATTAAGTGGAGAAAGTATCGATTATGGTCCATGTGCATTTATGGATACCTATGATCCAGCAACAGTATTTAGCTCTATTGACACGCATGGTAGATATGCCTATGGCAATCAGCCTGATATTGGAGCATGGAATCTAGCTAGATTTGCTGAAACTCTATTACCACTGCTAGATGATAAAGAGGATCAAGCTGTGAAACTTGCCCAAGATGCCATCTCCGATTTTTATAGACTATATCATAGTAATTGGATCAAGGGAATGAGAGGGAAATTAGGAATATTTAACGAAGAAGTAGAGGATGAATCCTTAATTGAAGATCTTTTAAATATGATGAAAAAATATAAAGCAGATTATACAAATACCTTCATTGGATTAACTTTTGATAAATTAGAGGGTATGGAGTTATTTGATTCCATTGAATTCTCTCAGTGGTACGAGAATTGGCAGGGGAGGTTAAGTAGACAGCAAGAGTCAAAGGCCTCCTCACAGGATTTAATGCGTAACTCAAATCCAGGAGTAATTCCTCGTAACCATAGGGTAGAAGAAGCACTAGAAGCTGCAGTGAAGCAGGGAGACTACAAAGTGGTGAGTAGGCTTATTGATATTCTTTCTTGTCCATTTGCCCACTCTCCAGAACAGGCTGATTATACTACACTGCCTAAGGAATCAATAAAACCTTATAAAACTTTTTGTGGCACATAAGAAGATAAGGGAAAGTGCATTTATGCACCTTCCCTTATATGTTTTGATTATATATTTTTTTAACATGAGTTTTATTACTTAACATAATAGTCAATGCACCTATTGCACTTACCGTCATAAAACCAGCAATTACATTAGGTATTGGGAAGATATCTCCAAGAATACCTGAAATAAATTGACCAATAACAGAGCCTAGCATAGTAACCATCATAAACATTCCATTAAAACGACCTCTTTTATCAGATGATATATAATTTTGAGTTCCAGATATTCTAATATTAAATGATGTAACCCCTAGAATCCCAATTAGGAAATTAATAATAGCCATGATTGGGTAAACGGTAAATAACATAACTCCATCTAAAAAAGCTATAGCAAGATATACAAATAAAGTGATTTTAAACTTTTTCTCTGTAGGATATTTAAATCTATAGTGTAACAATCCACCTATAATACGACCAAATGTTGCAATGGACATTAAAATTGAATACTCAGACACCATATCCAAAGCTGTAAAGTATGGTAAGAAAAGTGTATTGGTGGAAGAAGAAGTTAAATTTGAAATAAAGAAATAGGCAGTAATTGCTAGTAATCCTGGCTCATGTTTTATATAAGCAATACCTTCTTTTAAATCATTCCAATATGTACGTTGTTTATTACTAACATCCTTATTTTTTAATCGTAAAACTGCTTCATCTGCATCAATAAGACGTTCCACAGCCTGGGTTATAAAAAATGTAACGGAATTAAAAAGGAATAAGGGAGCAACTCCTACCCATTTATAAGCAAACCCTGCAATAGGAATCATAATAGTATTAGCAATAGGATAAATAAGAGAACTAATTGAATAAGCCTTAGAAAAATTCCCTTTGCTAATAAACTCTGGATACAGACTTTCGTATGCTACACTATAAAAACTATCAAGTGTCCCTAAAACCACACCAAGAGATATATAAAAAGTATAATTAAAAAATCCAATATAAGATATATATGAAAAAAACAAAAATAAGAAACCGTAAATAGTATCGATGGTTACAATAATATTTTTTCTAGAATACCGGTCAACAAATGGACCAGCAATCATTGGAACAAGTACCCTAGGTACTGTATTAAGTATTATAAATAATGAGTAAAGCAGTGTAGATTTAGTATTATTATATACCACAAGACCTAAAGCGAAATTGGTGACAGCGTTACCCATCATGGATATAATAGTACCTATTGTAATTATAGAAAAATTCTTAGTCCACAGCTTTTGATTCATAAGTATTCACATCCCTTCTAAATTTATTTAGACAATAAGAAATTATATACTAATTGCTTGAAAGTAGCAAGAGGAATGGATGTATAACTTAAAGTATATAAAGAGAAAAGAGAAAATTGAGTCCTTATATATCAGTATAAGCCTTGTAGTTACCAAAGGTATTATAGGAGTAACGTATATGATGTATAATAGTATATAAGAGGCTTGACACCACAAGGTTACTACATTAATATATATACTAAAGCGATAAAGAAAGAGGGTATACAAATGACAAGTAGAAAACCAACTAGAGAAGAAGCCTTGACATTATTTAAAAAATATAATAAAAGTGATAGTCTATTCAGGCATGCATTGTCAGTTGAAGCTACTATGAAACATTTTGCAGAACTATTAAATGAACCTGATGTTGAAAAATGGGCAATAGTAGGTCTTATCCATGATTTAGATTATGAGATGTATCCAGAAGAGCATTGTGTAAAAGTACAAGAAATACTTAATGAAGAAGGATACCCAGAAGATTATACACGTGCTGTGGCTAGCCATGGATACGGAATATGCAGTGATATTGAACCAGTGGAGAAGATGGAAAAGGTGTTATACGCCATAGATGAGCTAACAGGATTAATTACAGCTGTAGTTTTACTTCGCCCAAGTAAATCTGTACTGGATTTAGAGCCTAAATCTGTAAAGAAAAAATGGAAAGATAAAGGTTTTGCAGCAGGAGTAGATAGGTCTATTATAGAAAAAGGTATAGAGAATTTAGGAATGGAAAAGGATTATATAATACAAGAGACTATAAACGCTATGAGAAAAGTAGCGGAAGACATAGGGCTTAAGGGAAACTTATAAAAATTATGAATAAGCTACTTCAGAATTATTATTAATCTTTTTGAAGTAGTTATTTTTATATTATAGGAAAACTCTATTGAAGGCTCAGTTATTATGGTCTAAAGACTCATTGTTAAAATATATGATTTAATGTATAATATAATGGAAATTTAAGTTAAAAAGAGAGGAAGGGAAGTTTTATGAAGCTTAAAGGGAGACTTGTAACATTTTCAGTCTTGATTTGTATAATTAGTATTTTAGTAATAGTTGGAATCAATTATATTATATCTATTCAAAAACTTGAAAGTGAGGTAAATAAAAACATCCAGCTTGAAACTGTGAATATAGCCAAGGATTCTGATAAATGGATGGCTTTACAAAAAGACTCATTGGAAGAAGTACTTCAAGGACTTTTGTACAGTAATAATTATGAATATGATTATGTACATAAGTACTTTGTAGGGAAAAACAAGATAAATGATGGAAATGAATATTTTGTTGCTTTTTCAGATAGGTCTCTAATAGCGGGATCAGGGTGGATACCTGATAGCAGTTATGATGCTACTACAAGAGATTGGTATGTAGGAGCTAAAGAATCGGATAGTATCTATATTACTGAACCTTATTTAGATTCAGATATGGGTAAGATGGTAATTACTATATCAAAGGCATTTAAAACTTCCAGTGGTAGAGAAGGGGTAATGGCTTCTGATATTACTATCGATTATCTTGTAGAATTAATTTCTAGTGCTGATCTTGGAGAGGGTGCATATGCTTTCTTGATAGATAATAATGGAAATATTATTACTCATCTTAATGAGGCTTTCAATCCGACGGAAGAAAAATTAACGAAGATTGAG
The DNA here is from genome assembly GCA_964539425.1 of uncultured Tissierellaceae bacterium. Lineage (GTDB taxonomy): Bacteria > Bacillota > Clostridia > Tissierellales > Tissierellaceae > JAVKTS01. The sequence goes on from CAZIII010000020.1 coordinate 20,590, forward strand.
GATATATTAGATGGTAAACTTCAATCCATAATGTCCAAGGATTTAGATATAAGAGATAAAAAAATAAAGGACTATGATAATGAAGATAGAATGTTCTTCTTTGAAGATGTAGTTGAGTCAAATTGGAAAGTTGGGGTAGGATTTCCTAGCAATAGAGTGATGGAGACCATCAACCTGGTTATTAAGTATACTATATTAGCAACTATTGTTGTTGTTGTAATTTCATTTGCTCTTTCAAATTATATGGCTGGAACCATAACAAAACCAATTATACATTCAGTTAAAATTGCAGAGGATATTAGTGATTTGAATTTATCTGGATCTATTGAAGAAAGTAAGCTGGAAAGAAAAGATGAGATTGGGCAAATGTATAGAGCCTATCAGTTAATTATTGAGAAGTTAAGGATATTTATGAAGGATATGGATGCATCAATTGCCATAAATCATGAAGTATATAAAGAAACTCTGGACAAACTCCATTTCTTGGTATTACAGGCAGAAGATACTTCAGCTACTACTGAGGAATTATCAGCTGGAATGGAGGAAACTGCAGCAGCAACTATATCTATAAATGAATCTGCTAATGAAATAGATAGGGCAATATCAGACTTTGCAGGAAAAGTTGAAGATGGATCTAATACATCATCGGAGATTAGTAACAAGGCTGAAGAACTCAGACATCAATTTGTCACTGCTAAAGATAAATCTATGAATATCTATAGTGAAGCAAAGGACGATATTGAAAAAGCAATAGAATCATCAAAAGAGGTAGAAAAGATAACATTGTTATCAAATGCAATATTATCAATATCAGAACAAACTTCATTACTATCTCTAAATGCTGCTATAGAGGCTGCTAGGGCCGGAGAGTCAGGAAGAGGTTTTGCAGTTGTAGCAGATGAAATTAGGAAGCTTGCGGAGCATTCTAACTCTACAGTAGGAGAGATTCAAGTAGTAACTGATAATATAACGAATGCAGTAGAACAATTAATAGATAGGGTTTCTCAGGTAATGAACTTCTTAGAAAGAGATGTAATAAAGGATTATGAGATGATGGTAGATGCTGTTAATAATTATAAGGAAGATGGATATTTCCTAAATAACATTATAGGGGATTTAAGTGCAACTT
>CAZIII010000021.1:0-1180 GCA_964539425.1 uncultured Tissierellaceae bacterium
AACAAAAGCTCCAACAGCCACAGAATCAATTCACTTTAGAGGTAATTTAAATTCTAATACTGAAATTGATTTAACTAAAGATGGACATCTAATAGATACTGTTGTAACAGACTCCCTTGGGAACTCATATAAAGTAACATTTGAGATGAAGAAACAGCCGATTGATTATGCTAATCCCGATTCACCAGTTCATGGTTGGCAAATGTCTGTAAATAGAGTTACTGATATGGCTACTGGAAATTATACTGAGGATGTGGCTAAAGTAGGACCTACTCTTACTACACCTGTACTACCAATATCTTTTAATTCAAATGGTAAATTAATATCAGTTGGTGGAGCTGCTGGAGCAATAGATGAAGTAAAACTAGATTTGAATGGTATTACTTTTGATACAAATAAAGATGGCGGAGAAATAAATCCAGTAGCTAATCTTTCTGCAACATTCAACCAAATAACATTATTCGATCCAAATGATCTTGATACAACTAAATCTTTAACCCAATATGCAAATGAAATGGATATTAAACCATATGCTCAAGATGGTAACACATCTGGTTCACTTGAAGGATTTGCCATAGATGCTACAGGAACAGTGGTAGGAGTATTTACTAATGGTGAAAGAAAAGCCCTAGGTCAAATTATGCTTGCAAAATTCGATAATCCTATGGGACTTCAGAAGTTAGGTAGCAACTTCTTTGTAGATACTAGAAACTCAGGTGAAGCACAACTTGGTGGTGCTGGTGTTGGTGGGTTTGGTGCTATAAGCCCTGGAAACCTTGAGATGTCTAATGTGGATATTTCTCTTGAATTTACAGAAATGATAACTACACAAAGAGGATTTCAAGCAAATTCTAGGATTATAACAACTTCAGATGAAATGTTGCAAGAATTAGTGAATATGAAGAGATAATTTATTAGAATAGGGTAGGTTACTATCTACCCTATTCTACACAAAGGTGGGATTGTTTTGATAAAGGTAAAAAGACTAAATGATAAGGAATTTGTTGTAAATAGTGAGCTTATTCTATATATCGAAGAAACTCCAGATACTGTTATTACTCTTACTAATGGACAAAAGATTGTAGTTACTGATTCTGTGGATGAAGTAATAGATAAGGTAATAAATTACAAAGCTAGGATTCATGCATTTGTAAGTAGATATGATGGAAACGAGGTGTAA
>CAZIII010000021.1:1280-3165 GCA_964539425.1 uncultured Tissierellaceae bacterium
TCTAAGTTAGATGATGAGTTTCTTAAAAAAGGAATTATGCTCATTGTAGATGGTACTGATCCAGAGTTAGTTCGAAACATATTGGAAACTGAATTGATTTTTCTAGAAGAAAGACATAGCCAGGGACAAGGAATGTTAGAGTCTATGGGCTCTTTTGCACCAGCTTTTGGTATGATAGGTACACTTATTGGACTTGTAAATATGTTAAAAACTCTAGATGATGTAAGCACAGTAGGACCTCAAATGTCAGTAGCACTGATTACGACATTCTATGGTTCAGCACTAGCTAATATATTATTTTTACCATTGGCTAAAAAGCTTAATATTAGAAGCAAATCAGAGGTATTGGTAAAGGAATTGATGATAGAGGGATTATTATCAATACAAGCCGGTGAAAATCCAAGGATTATTGAAGAAAAATTGAAGACCTTTATCCCACCAGATTTAAGAAAAGAATTTAAAAAGGTCTCAGAGAAAGAGGGAGCTTAATGGCAAGAAGAAGAAGGCAAGTAGAATCAGGTGGTGGAAGTCCAGAATGGCTTACTACATATAGCGATTTGGTTACTTTACTATTATGTTTTTTTGTATTGTTATTCTCCTTTTCTGTTGTAGACGCTGAAAAGTTCAAGGCTATTATGGCTAGCTTTCAAGGAGGGTCAGGAGTATTGATTGGAGCGAATACATTAGAGGTTCCAACTAGTATTGACCAAGAAGAAGTGGCAACTGAGCTTGAGAGACTATTAGAAGATTTAGAAGATTATGCAGAAACCTTAAACTTGGGAAGTAGTATAATTATTAAGCCGGAAGAAAGAGGTATAGTAATTAGATTTGTTGATAGTATACTTTTTGATTCTGGTAGCGCAAATATAAAGGTTGAGTCTTTGGAAATTCTTAAATCAGTGGCTGAAATACTTAACAAAGAGGAATTTTCAAATAAGCAAATTAAAATTGAGGGTCATACAGATTCAGATCCAATTGTTAGATCCCCTAAGTTTCCTACAAACTGGGAATTGTCTTCTGCCAGGGCGACCAATGTATTAAGGTATTTGGTTGAAGAAGAAAAACTGGATGGAAATAGAGTGTCTTCTGCTGGCTATAGCTACTATAGAGGAATCGCTCCTAATGATACAGTTGAAAACAAGGCCAAAAATAGAAGAGTAGATATAGTTATATTAAGAGATACCTACGAAGATCTTGAGCCATAGTAAAATAGAATGGAGTGGTAATATGTCTAAGAAAACTACTTTGATAATTGTATTAGTTTTGTTATTAGCATTAATTGGTGGTATAGTTGTGGGCATATTCTTCTTTCCCAGAAATTCTGGAGGAGAAAAAGCAAAAAAAGTTACAGCCTATACTATTACTTTAGATGATCTTTATTGTAATATCAAGGATAGTAAGAGGATTCTAAAGATAAAAATCACATTAGAGACAATAAGTGAAAAGACACTTGAAAAGTTAACAGAAAAACAGTTTTTAGTAAGAGATGAAGTAAATAAAATAATTACGAGTTTAACAGACGAAGAACTACGTGGAAAAGAAGGACAAATTAATTTGCAAGACAAAATAATAACTAAGTTAGTAGAGTTGTTTGATGATGAGAGTATAATTAATGTATATTTTAATGACTATATAATTCAATAAAGGAGGGAGCCGATTGTCTGAAGTAATGTCACAAAGTGAAATTGATGCCCTTCTCAATGCTTTAAGTACTGGTGAAGTAGATGTTGAAGAAATTAAAGAAGTTGATAATTCAAAGAAGACAAGAAAATATGATTTTAAAAATCCACAAAAAATATCTAAAGAACAGTTAAGAACCTTAGAAACTATACACGAGAATTTTGGAAGATATATGCAGACATTCTTGACTGGGTATTTAAGAGCT
>CAZIII010000021.1:3175-9502 GCA_964539425.1 uncultured Tissierellaceae bacterium
CAAAGATTACAATATTAAATGTTGATCAATTTGCATATAGTGAATTTAGCAATGCATTATCTAATCCAGCATTTCTTACTATTATTGATTTCAACCCTTTAAATGGACAGATTTTGTTAGATTTATCAACAAATATTATCTATAATATCATAGATAGGCTACTAGGCGGAGATGGGTCTCAGAAACAAGAAGCAAGGAATTTTACTGAAATTGAATTATCTTTATTAAAAAATATGATGCAAAAGGTATCTATGGATTTAAAAGAAGCATGGAATAATGTCATTGAATTGAAGCCATCATTAGATAAAATCGAAACTAATCCTCAATTCGCTCAAATTGTTCCTCCAAATGAAACAATCGCTTTAATAACTATGAGTATTGAAATTGGGCAAGCAGAAGGAATGATGAATATTTGTGTTCCATATATATTGCTTGAACCAGTTCTTGATAAATTAAATACTAAGTTTTGGTTTACTAGTTCTACAGAAAAACATTCTTTGGGAGAAGAAAAAGTTATTAGAGACAGGATTTTACAAACTAGAGTACCAATGGTAGCTCAATTAGGCGCAACAACTGTACCCGTAAGAGATATTGTTAATTTGCATATTGGAGATGTTATAAGATTAGATAGTAATAATAATGATATTTCTATAAAAGTAGGGAGTAATGTAAAGTTTGTTGGTGAAATGGGTACTATGAATAATAAAATGGCAGTAAAAATAGTTGAAGTCGTAAAGGATGGTGAAATTATTAATGGCAAGTGATATGTTATCTCAAGAAGAAATAGATGCTCTACTAAAAGGTGACTCAAGTAATGATAATAATGTAGATTTCTATGAAGAAGACGAAGATATTTATGAGTTAAACAATGAAGAAATGCTGTCACCATTAGAAATTGATGCTTTAGGTGAAATTGGTAATATAAGTATGGGAACGGCAGCTACTACTTTATCAACATTATTGAATAGAAAAGTAAATATAACTACTCCTAAAGTAATAATAACAACCGCTGATGAATTGTCAGTAGAATATCAATTACCCCTTGTGGCAATTGATGTTAGCTATAAGGCAGGATTAGAGGGTTCAAATGTTTTAATATTAGATTCTAATGATGCCAAAATAATTACTGATTTAATGATGGGAAAAGATACTTTTGATACTACAAGAGAGCTAACAGAGTTAGATCTAAGTGCTGTAAGTGAAGCTATGAATCAAATGATGGGTTCTGCTTCAACCTCATTATCCGAAATGTTTATGAAAAAAATAGATATTGAACCTCCAAGATCTTTAGAAATGACTCTTGCTGAAGGTAAAGATCAAATAGACTTATTAAGTACTAATTCTCCTATTATCAAAATTTCTTTTAAGATGGTAATAGATGATTTAATAGATAGTAATATTATGCAATTGGTACCACTAGAGTTTGGAAAAAATATGGTGAATACATTACTAAATGTAGATGATGAGAATAATAATAATAATATAGTGACTACGGATGTAGTAGAAAATCCCGAAACTAAAAACATAGAAAAACCTCCTATAGTTGCAATAAATGAAAAACAACATAATATTTCGCAAAATTATTCAACACATGTTGATAGAACGACAAATATTGATTATAATAGTACAAGTAATAAAGAAGAAAAAGTAACCATAAGAAAACCTGAATTTCAGGCTTTTGAGGTAAATCCTAATCTAATATATAATGAATCCCTAGATTTAGTAGGTGATATACCAGTTGAAATAACTGTGGAATTAGGTAGGACAACCAAAAAAATTGGCGAAATTTTAGAAATTGGTCAAGGAACTGTTTTAGAGCTGGACAAGTTAGTTGGAGAGGCATTGAACATCTATGCTAATGGTAAGTACATTGCTAAGGGCGAAGTCATAGTTATTGATGATAATTTCGGTGTAAGAGTAACGGAAATAGAAAATTCGAACAAGAAAATTGTTTAGAAAGTATAATTAGGAGGTTTTGAAATGGCAAATGGAATTTTAATTGTTGATGATGCATCGTTTATGAGAATGATGATAAAGGATATTTTATCTAAAAATGGTTTTGATATACTAGGTGAAGCTGACAATGGATTGAAGGCTATAGAAAAATACAAGGAATTAAATCCAGATTTGGTTATTATGGATATTACAATGCCTGAAATGGATGGAATTCAAGCAGTTAAAGAAATAAAGAAGATTAACAGTAATGCAAGAATTGTTATGTGTTCTGCAATGGGACAACAAGCAATGGTTATTGAGGCCATACAAGCTGGAGCTAAGGACTTTATAGTAAAGCCTTTCCAAGCAGATAGAGTTGTAGAAGCGGTTAAAAAGGCTCTTAGTTAATATAATGAAAAAAATTGTTTTTTTGTTATTGTTTTCATTTGTCTTTGATATGTTTTCTTTACCTGCATATGGAAGTGGATATGAAGACATATCTTTAGCAAAGATTGTCTTCCAGCTTATCTTCTATTTAATAATCTTTGTTCTAGTTATCTTTTTAAGTTTATATGGTACAAAATTAATTGCGAAGAACTATAAAGGATTTAATGGAAGCAAATACACTACATTGATTGATGTAATGAATATACAAAACGGGTATAAAATTCAAATAGTTAAAATTAATAAAAAAATTTATATTTTATTAACATCAAACGGTAATTCAAATGTTATCGATATAATTGAAGAAGATGACTTTTCTTTAGAGTTAGAGAACTTTGATAATTACCTATTTAAGCATTTAAGTAAGAATAATACCAAGAATGGGTTGCAAGGAAAAATAAAAGATTTATTAAATAAATCTTATACTAATAAAGATAAGGAAGACATGAATGATGAAAAAAAGTATTAAAATAGTTATTTTGATTATTACTTTAGTGATGATTTTTTCTACTAGTGTTTCAGCAGAATCTAGTATTTCACTATTTGGGAAAAGTGTGTCATTAGAAGATAATAATGATCCTCAAAATTACGTATTTTCACTTCAACTACTCTTTGTTTTAACAATTCTTACATTGGCTCCATCTATTCTAATAATGATGACTGGTTTTACCAGGATTCTTATATCACTATCATTTATTAGAAGTGCTCTAGGCCTACAGCAAACACCACCAAATCAAGTTATTATTGGGTTATCTTTGTTTTTAACCTTTTTTATAATGGCTCCAATAGCTACAGATATAAATAATAATGCTATTCAACCTTTTTTAAGGGAAGAAATAACTCAAGAAGTAGCGATTGAGACAGGGCTGAAACCAATTCGAAGTTTCATGTTTAAACAAACTAGGGACAAAGATATAGGAATGTTTTTAAACATGAATGGAACTAGCAGTGTTGATAATCTTGAGGAAATACCAATGCATGTAATTGTACCAGCATTTATTATAAGTGAGTTGAAGACAGCATTTCAAATAGGATTTATTATTTATATCCCTTTTCTAGTAATTGATATGGTTGTAGCTAGTACTTTAATGGCAATGGGAATGATGATGTTACCTCCGGTAATAATATCATTACCTTTTAAAATTCTGTTATTTGTATTAGTTGATGGTTGGAATTTAATTGTAAAATCCTTAGTACTTGGATTTAATTAGGGGTGATTCGATGAATAATGTGGATATGTTAAGATTAGCACAAGATGCTATTAGAACTGTTCTTTTCACAGCAGCTCCTATGTTAATCATAAGTTTAGTTGTGGGATTGGTAGTTAGTGTAATTCAAGCTGTAACTCAAATTCAAGAAGCAACATTAGCTTTTGTACCAAAAATAGTTGCTGTATTCTTATCAATACTTATATTTGGTCCCTGGATTATTAAACTAATTACTCAATTTACGTCTGAACTGCTTACAAATATCAATTTATATGTTTACTAAGGGTGGATTTAATGGAAGAAATTATGACATTTATTTTGAATGAGTACCAACTATTTTTATTGGTTATGGTTAGAACTTCTGGTATATTTATATTTTCTCCATTTTTTAGTTCACAAAATATACCAAGTATCATGAAGATAGGTCTCACTCTTTCTATATCTTTATTGATATCTCTAACATTGCCTTCTACATATGATTTTACTGAGACTATCTTACTGATTGTATTGGTAAAGGAATTAATGATTGGGATTATAATCGGGTATATTAGCTATGCTTTCTTCTCAGCATTTTATGTTATGGGGCAAATCGTTGATATGAAAATTGGATTTGGTATGGCCAATGTTATAGATCCTCAAAATAGGGTTCAAGTTCCCTTAATGGGAAACTTTTATTATATTATTTCGTTTTTGTTGTTATTAAGTATAAATGGACATCATACCATAATTACTGCTTTAGTAGATAGTTATACTTTTCTACCTATTGATAAATTTCAATACACAAGTGAAGTATTAGATCTTCTGGTTAATACATTAATTAAATCCTTCGAAATAGGATTTAAACTTAGTACACCAATAGTTGCAATAATTTTTTTAACAGATGTAATACTTGGTATTATATCAAAAACTATACCACAAATGAATGTTTTTGTGGTAGGTATGCCTTTAAAAGTGATGATTGGATTATTTATTATACTAATAAGTATGCCTATATTCTTTAATGCTGCACAAGGTATTTTTGATATAATAACCAATGATATTTATAATTTTATAAAGATTTAATAAAGGTTGATGATATGATTTTAAGAGTGAATTTACAATTATTTGCATCTGATGAGAAAACAGAAAAACCCAGCCCCAAAAAAAGAAGAGATGCTAGGGAAGAAGGACAAATACTCCAAAGCAAAGAAATTAGTACTGTGGTTATATTATTCTCTTGCTTTTTTGGATTAAGGATTTTTGGTGGTTTTATAACTAATCAGTTACAACAATTTATGTTAGATGTTTTTAGTGAGATAAACAATATTGATGTATTACTTAATCCCAATAATTTAATGGTAAATTTTTTGAAAATATTAACTGTTTTTCTCGTAGTTGTTTCACCTATTTTAGGAGTAGCATTTTTATCCTCGTTAATTATTAGTTATTTCCAAGTAGGTTTTTTATTTACTTCAAAGACTCTAAAACTTAAGTTAAATAGATTAAATCCTATAGAAGGTTTTAAAAAGATATTCTCAAAACGTGCTCTTGTTGAACTTTTAAAATCAATTTTAAAGATTGTACTAGTTGGTTATGTAGCAATTAAATATGCTAGTAATCAAATAACTAGAGTAATTAAATATTCAAGTATGGATAGTTTTGATTCTTTTATAGATTTTTCAGAACTAATATTTGGGTTTATTCTTCGAATTTTAGGGGTTTTACTCCTTCTATCATTTATGGATTATTTTTTCCAGTGGAGAGAACATGAGAAAAATCTTAAAATGTCTAAACAAGAAGTTAAAGAAGAGTATAAGCAATCTGAAGGGGATCCATTTATAAAAGGAAAGATTAAAGAGAAACAAAGAAAAATGGCAATGAGTAGAATGATGCAAGACATACCTAAGGCTGATGTTATTATTACAAATCCTACTCATTATGCGGTTGCTATAAAATATGATAAGGACAGTTTTGATGCACCTTATGTACTAGGAAAAGGTATTGATTTAATTGCTCAAAACATTAAAAAGGTTGGTAAGGATAATAACGTGCCAATCATTGAAAATAGAATTCTAGCGAGGACTATATATCATTCTACTGAGATAGGGGACACTATATCAGAGGATTTATATGAAGCAGTTGCAGAAGTATTAGCTTATGTATATAGTCTTAAAGACAATTTTTAGGAGGATAGATGATGAAGATAGGTGATATTTTAGTAGCTTTAGCTATTATTGGAATTATATTGATTATTATAATACCTGTACCTACAGGAGTTTTAGATTTTTTACTAAGCTTCAATATTGCTCTATCATTATTGATTCTTTTATTATCCATGTATGCCGAAGATGCATTACAAATAACAGTTTTTCCCTCATTGTTATTACTTACTACATTATACAGACTATCTCTTAATATCTCTACTACAAGGGGAATTCTTTTAAAAGCAGACGCTGGAAGTGTTATAGAAGCATTTGGAAACTTTGTTATTGGAGGAGACTATATTGTTGGTTTAATAATATTTTTAATTATTGTATTAATTAACTTTCTGGTTATAACAAAAGGAGCAGAGCGTGTTTCAGAGGTTGCGGCTAGATTTACATTAGATGCAATGCCAGGTAAGCAAATGGCAATAGATGCAGATTTGAATTCTGGGCTTATTTCTGAGGAAGAAGCAAAACAAAGAAGGAAAGATGTACAAACATATGCTGATTTCTATGGTGCAATGGATGGAGCCAGTAAATTTGTTAAAGGTGATGCA
>CAZIII010000021.1:9512-21478 GCA_964539425.1 uncultured Tissierellaceae bacterium
TATCAAATAATTTAGGGATATTTCTTATATTGTTAGCTCTTTTAATCATTTCCTATCTTTTTAATAAAACGAATGAAAAACAAATATGGATTCCGTTTATACCTCCTATAGTAATCTCTGCAATAGCTGGTATTATTATTACCCTTATTAATATTGGCGCGGGGTTTTTGATAGGTATTATAGGGAATGGAATGGAACTAGGGGAAGCTCTTCAAAGATACACACTATTAACCGTAGGAGATGGATTGGTAGGTCAAATTCCTGCTCTACTTATTTCTACTGCCACAGGTCTTATCGTAACTAGAGCTGCATCAGATTCTAATTTAGGCCAGGATTTAATTAAGCAATTATTTGGAAACAATCCAATAACCTTATATATCATTGCAGGGGTTATGTTCGCTTTAGGTATATTTACTCCTCTACCTACTATTGCCAATATTCTAATAGGTAGTTTGTTTATAGCTGCTGGTTTTAAAGCTAAGAAAGCAACTAAACTAGAGTTAGCTGAACCTGTACAAGAAATGTCAGAGGCAGAAGAACTAAGAAGACCAGAAAATGTATTAGGATTATTAAAAGTAGATGATATAGAACTTGAATTTGGATATGGACTGATACCACTTGCTGATGTCAGCCAAGGGGGGGACATATTAGATAGAATTATTATGATAAGGCGTCAAATAGCTATGGAACTTGGCTTAGTTGTACCGATAGTAAGAGTAAGAGATAATATTCAGTTAAATCCTAACGAGTATTTGATTAGAATCAAAGGAGTGAAAGCTTCTAAGGGTGAAGTTTATTTTGATCATTATCTAGCTATGGATCCTGGGATGGGAGAAGGTAGTATAGAGGGTATAGATACTGTTGAACCAGCTTTTGGCTTGCCAGCTAAATGGGTTACTGAAAAAGAACGAGAAAAGGCTGAAATATTTGGTTATACAGTTGTAGACCCTCCTTCAGTAATTGCTACACATTTAACAGAAGTAATTAAGGAGAGGGCCTACGAACTCATTGGAAGACAAGATGTTAAAACTCTAATAGAAAATGTAAGAGAAGAGTATCCAGCAGTCGTAGAAGAAGTAGTTCCAAAATTATTATCATTAGGTGAGGTACAAAAAGTATTATCAAATTTACTTAGAGAACAAATTAGCATTAGAGATATGGTCACAATTTTAGAAACATTAGCAGACTACGGTAGTATAACTAGTGATACCGATTTATTGACAGAATATGTTAGACAAAGAATGTCAGGGTATATTACTAATAAGTATGTTGATGATAATAGTATTAATGTTGTTACTTTAGACAATTCTGTAGAAGAGCTTATTATGAATTCAATTAGTAAGACTGAAACTGGATCATATTTGTCTATTGACCCAAATAAAGCTCAAACAATCCTTAACAATACTTTTAAGACGATGCAAAAGCTAACATCTATAGGAGAACAACCTATAGTGCTGACAGCACCAATTGTAAGATTATATTTCAAAAAATTAACAGAGCAAATGACTAGAGATGTAATCGTAGTATCATATAATGAGATTGAATCAAATGTTGAGGTTCAATCAGTTGGGGTGGTAGGTATATAAATGAAAATAAAGAAATATATTGGACAAACTGCACATGAAGCAATGCTAAAATTAAAGATGGAATTAGGCCCTGATGCTGTTGTATTAAATACTAAAACTATCAGGGCTAAGGGTTTTTTAGGGTTTCTAAAGAAACCATTGATCGAAATTACAGCTGCTTTTGAAGAAAAAGATTTATTACAAGTAAAAAAGGTGAATCATTATGAAACAAAATTAAATAATATAAATGAAGAATTGATTGAATTGAAAAATATTATGAAAAACATTCCAATTAGCAAAAATGAAAATGATGAATTGATTCCAATTATGGATAAATGGAATCAAAGGCTTATTAGCAACGGTGTTGATCCTAAAATTTCAAGTAAATTATTAAAAGAAATTGAAGAACAATTTGATATTAAAGAAAAAGATAATGAAACAATAAAAAAGATTATTAGGTATAGCTTAGTTGAGATTTTAGGAAGTCCTCAGACGATACAAATTAATGATAAGCAAAAGATCATTTATTTTATAGGACCAACAGGAGTTGGTAAAACTACTACTTTAGCTAAAATAGCAGCTAATTTAGTTCTAGAGAATAAATATGATATTGGATTAATTACTTCTGACACATATAGAATTGCTGCTGTTGAACAGTTGAAAATTTACAGCGAAATATTACAATTGCCTTTAGAGATAGCATATAGTTCAGATGATATGATAAAGTCTATGGAAAAGTTTAATACAAAAGATGTTATTTTTGTTGATACAGCAGGAAGAAATCATAATGATTATATGCAATTAGAAGAGTTGAAAAAGATTATGAGTCCTATTGATAATAAAGAAGTATTCTTACTAATCAATGCAACTATAGATTTTAAAGTCCTTAATAATTTGTTGGATAAGTATGATTTTATAGATAATTTTAAACTAATTATAACTAAAATTGATGAAGCAGAAAACTATGGTAATATTTTAAACATTAAATATTTTTCTAACAAGGAACTGTCCTATTATACCATAGGACAAAATGTGCCAGATGATATAAAGATAGTTAATGTTGAAGATATAGTAGAAAAGCTTATTGAGGAGAAAAACCATCATGGATCAAGCCGCTAATTTAAGAAAAATAATGAATAAAGACCTCCCTATAAATGAGGATTCTCCTAAAAAAGAAAATAAAGCTAAGGTTATTTCTATTTCCAGTGGAAAGGGTGGTGTAGGGAAAACTAATTTTGCAATAAACTTTTCCATTTCATTAAGTAGACTTAACTATAAGGTTGTTATAATAGATGCTGACATTGGATTAAGTAATATCGAAATATTAGCAGGTGTAAATATGAATTATACTTTAGCTGATATAGTACTATCAGATAAAACTATATTTGATATAATGGGTAATGGACCTGAAGGAATTAAGATTATTTCAGGTGGATCAGGATTGAAAGAACTGAAGTTGTTTGATAATGATAATATTTTAAAGCTAATGCATGAAATTGAAAAATTGCAATCAACTGTTGACTTTATTATTATAGATACAGGAGCAGGTATATCACCTGCTGTTACTGATTTCATTATGACTTCATCTGAGCTAATAGTCATATGCACACCTGACCCAACTTCACTTATGGACTCTTATACTTTAATTAAATCGGTGATACATACAGAGTATAAAGGGAATATAAACGTAGTTACTAATTTAGTCTCAGATAGAAACGAAGGTAAAGAGATATTTAACAAACTTTCTAATACCACTAATAATTTTCTTGGAGTGCAAATAGATTATTTGGGGTATATAGAAAGAAGTGAACTTGTTACTCAAGGAATCAGAAATCAAATTCCATTTACGGTATCTCATCCAAACAACGCAATTTCAAAGAGAATTAATATTATGGCTATGAATTTTCTTGATAACCAAGTTTTAGGAAAGCAGGATTTAAAATTAAGCTTTGCTAAAAAAGTATTTGACATATTTTCGAAAAAGAGGTGATTGAGTGGAGTTTCCTTTAGACAACTTAAAGATTGGTACTAGAATTCAATTAGTAAAATCATATGATAATCGAGAAATTATGTATCCTTCTCAAATTTTAGATAACATGGATCCAAACATTTTAGTAGTTAGTGGCCCTATTAAGAATAAAAATATAGTTTTCATGCATAAAGGTGATTTGGTTAAAGTTGTATATAATGTTAAAGAAAAAGGAATGCATTATTTTAATGCTAAGGTAATTTCTAGAAATTATTCATCGATATATACAATAAAAATAAAGAAAGTTTCAGAAGTAAAGAAAATTCAATTACGTAGATATTTTAGACTTCCTTATACAATTAAAGTAAAAAAACAATTTGAATTTATAGACAACGGGACAGCGGAAATACTTAATGAAGTTTGTAAAACAACCAATATTTCTGGTGGAGGTATGGAACTATCTTGTAATTATAATCATGTATTGGGTGATGAAATTTACTGCTCATTTAAGATTAATGATTCCTTGATAAATGTAAGAGCAACAATTATAAGAATAAATGAAATTGATAGCTTCAATTTTAAATATAGCTTAGGAGTTTCTTTTAAAGATATTGAAGAAGGTACTAGAGAAAAAATAATTAAATATATCTTTGAACAAGAAAGAATTCTAAGATTAAAAGGATTGATTTAGATGATAAGAGTATTAATAGTTGATGATTCAGCACTGATGAGAAAAATACTAACAGATATATTAAATTCTGATGATGATATATCAGTAATTGATACTGCAAAGAATGGGAAAGAAGCATTAGAAAAAATAGAATTATTAAAACCTGATTTAGTAACATTGGATATTGAAATGCCTTTGATGGACGGAATAACTACTTTGAAACATATTGTATCAAAATATAAGTTACCTGTCATAATGATTAGTAGTTTAACTTCTCATGGAGCAGAATTGACGCTTAAAGCTTTAGATGAAGGAGCTATAGATTTCTTGCCAAAACCAACAAATATTTTTAGCTTGAGTCAATCTGACATAAAAAATGAAATAATTAATAAAGTTAAATCTGGTTCTAAATCTAAGCTATGTAATAGAGAGCCAATAAAGAGAATAGATAAATCACTTACAACTACTGAGAAAGCCGTACCCATACAACAAAACTTTACGAACATTGTTGCTATTGGAACATCAACAGGTGGGCCAAGGGCTCTTCAATCATTATTACCAGAATTTCCGAGTGACATAAATGCATCTATAGTTGTTGTTCAGCATATGCCCCCAAAATTTACTAAATCATTAGCAGATAGACTTAATTCTACTTCAAACATAAAAATAAAAGAAGCAGAAGAAGGGGATATACTATATAGGGGACATGCGTATATAGCCCCTGGAGATTTTCATATGGAAATTGTTAAAGAGGGTAAAAATTTAGTGGTTAGATTAAATAAGAATCCACAAGTAATGGGATTAAGGCCTACTGTTGATGCTTTAATGGAATCAGTTTCTAAAATTAGTGGTTTGACGAAGTTCGGGATAATTTTAACTGGAATGGGTTCAGATGGAACTAAAGGCATTGTCCAAATGAAGAAATCTAATAGTTATACTATTGCTCAAGATGAAGCTAGTTCTGTTGTATTTGGAATGCCAAAAGCTGCAATATCAACAAATTCAATTGATGAGATATTACCTTTAGATAAAATAGCAGGCATAATAATAAAAAAGGTGGGGGTGTAATTATGGATTTAGATATAAGTCAATACTTGAATATTTTTGTTGAAGAAGCGAAGGAACATTTACAAAGTATGAATGAGGTTTTGTTAGAATTGGAAAAGAATCCTACTCATTTAGGACATATTAATGAGATATTTAGGGTTGCTCATACGATTAAAGGAATGTCTGGTACTATGGGATTTCATAATATGGCTAGCTTAACACATGAAATGGAGAATGTTTTGCAAGCTGCAAGAAATTCAGAAATTGAGCTTTCTGAAGGAGTAATTGATATTCTATTTGAGTGTTTTGATACATTGGACTCTTCTGTTAATAATATTGTAGAAGAAGGAACTGAACTCACAGAATCAAATGAAAAATTAATTGAAAAATTGTCTATGATATTAGGGAAGGAAAAAACAAATAAAGAAGACATTAAAGGAAAAATGGACAAGCTAGATATAGACAATTATGTTTTAGATTCAATTTCTAAAGCTGTAAAAGAAGGACGAAATGTTTTTCAAATTGACTTTCAGTTGAGTGATACATGTATGCTAAAGTCAGCTAGGGCTTTTATTATATTTAGTACACTAGAGACATTTGGAGAGGTTGCATATTCAAATCCCCCAGTAGAAGATATAGAGGATGAAAAATTCGAATATACATTCTCAGTTATTTTAGTAAGCGATACAGAAAAATCAATTTTAATTAAAGAATTAAACAATATTTCTGAAATTCTAAGCATTAATATCTCGAATTTTGAATCAAGTAATTTTAACATTGTTAATCTATCTGATTTAAATGAAATTAAAGATACTAATCTAAATGAAGAATCAAATTTACCTAAAGCTGAACTTACGGATAAACATGAAAAAACTAATCAAGGGAATGCTGGGAAAATAGGAAAAACAGTAAGAGTAGATATTGATAGATTAGATAATCTTATGAACTTAGTAAGTGAACTTATTATTATCAAAACTAGAATGGATGATTTAAGTGAAAATAGTTCTGGGGAAAATATGAATGAAGCTATAGAATACTTAGAAAGAATTACAACAAATCTGCATGATGCGGTAATGAAAGTGCGAATGGTTCCTATTGAAAGAGTATTTAATAGGTTTCCAAGACTAGTAAGAGACTTATCTAAGGAACTAGGTAAAGATATTGATCTCCAAATGAGTGGAGAAGAAACTGAAGTAGACAGAACAGTTATTGATGAAATTGGAGACCCACTAATTCATTTAATAAGAAATTCCATTGATCATGGGATTGAAATGCCTAATGATAGATTAAAAGTAGGAAAGTCTGAAAAAGGTACTGTTACATTGAAATCATATCCAGATGGAAATAATGTAGTTATTGAAGTTGAAGACGATGGAAAAGGTATAGATTTTAGTTTAACAAAGAAAAAAGCTATTGAAAAAGGTATATTAGATGAAAAAGAAGCAGAAAACCTCTCAATAGAAGATAGTATCGATTTATTATTTGCTCCAGGTTTTAGTACTGCTGATAAGGTTTCAGACATATCAGGACGAGGAGTAGGTTTGGATGTTGTTAGAAGTAAGATTGAGTCAATAAATGGAAATATAGAGATAGAAAGTGTTAAAGATAAGGGAACTAAATTTATAATTAGAATTCCTTTAACACTAGCCATAATACAGGCACTTTTAGTAAGACTAAATGAAGAAATATATGCAATTCCATTAAGTTCTATTACTGAAATTACCAATATTAATGAAGAGCAAATTAGAGATGTTCAGGGTCAAGATATTGTCTTATACAGAGGCAAGACCTTACCTATAATAAAGCTAAAAAATGTATTAGGTCTTGATTACGAGGAACAAAGTGAAGATTTAGTTGTAGTGGTAGTAAAGAAAGGTGAAAAACAAGCGGGCTTAATAGTTGATAACTTAATTGGACAACAAGAGATCGTTATTAAAGGTATAGGTAAATATTTATCATCAATTAAGTATTTATCAGGTGCTACCATACTTGGTAATGGAAATATTTCATTGATTGTTGATGTAAATTCATTAATATAGGAGGGATTTAAATGTCATCAGTAATAGATAATAAGTATGTAATATTTAAACTGAATAAAGAATATTATGGAATCCCTATAGATAAGGTTATTTCCATAGAAAAAATGCAGAAATCAACTAGAATTCCAAATGCCCCTAAATATGTCAAAGGTGTAATAAATCTAAGAGGAGAAGTGGTTTCTTTAATTGATTTAAGACAAAAACTAGGAATGGAACTTTCTGAAGTGAGTAATAATTCAAGAATTATAGTTGTTTCAGATGATGATATTTTTGCTGGTTTAATCGTTGACTCTTCATCTGAGGTAATGGAAATTAATAGTGATAGTATTGATAATCCTCCTAACACTAATGAAAATGACTACTTATCATATATTTATGGTATTGGAAAATCAGATAGTAGATTGGTAATTTTATTAAATCTAACAAAAATTTTAGAACATTAGAGGTGTTATAATGACAATTAATGTCGAGAACTTAAATAATTTTATGATTGATATTCTTAAGGAACTTGGGAATATTGGAGCAGGAAATGCCGCTACAGCTTTATCAAGTATGATTTCGAAAAAAGTAGATATGAGCGTTCCAAATGTTCGCATATTAGAGTTCAAAGAAGTTGCTCAAGTATTAGGAGGAGAAGAAAATCTAGTTATTGGTATTTATTTTGACTTATCAGAGGATGTAGTAGGAAACATTATGTTTGCACTAGACATTAATTCTGCAATTAACTTATCTAATATATTATATAATAGAGAAAAAGATGGAAATGAACTTGATGAAATGGATTTATCTGCTATATCAGAAGTGGGCAATATTATAGCATCTTCTTATGCTAATTCATTATCTTCACTCACTGGATTGAAGATATATATATCAGTTCCTTCAATGTCAATTGATATGGCTGGAGCTATTCTTAGTGTTCCAGCGATTCAGTTTGGTCATGTATCAGACCATGCTTTGATGATAGAAACTATCTTTGAAGAAGATCAGAACATGGTTGCTGGAAACTTGTTTTTTCTTCCGGACCTATCATCATTTGAGAAAATATTAACTGCGTTAGGAGTAAGTTAGAATGAATGTTGAAACTATAAAAGTTGGCATGGCAGATCTAAATGTGACTAAGGCGCCAAATTTATTAACTACTTTAGGATTAGGGTCGTGTATAGGTATTGCTTTGTATGATAAACCAAATCGCATAGCAGGATTAGTCCATATTATGTTACCATCCAGTAAAGAAATTAAAAACAATCAAAACCCTGCTAAGTTTGCAGATACAGGTATTGATGAATTAATTGAACAAATGATCAAGATTGGTGCCAATAAGAATAATTTGGTTGCTAAAATTGCAGGCGGCTCTCAAATGTTCAATTTTAATTCAAATAATGATATTTTGAAAATAGGCGAGAGAAATACAATGGCTACTAAATCAAAATTAAGTGAGCTTAAAATCAAGATAATTTCAGAAGATACTGGGGGAAACTTTGGAAGAACTATAGTATTAAGCTCATTAGATGGTTCTTTGAATATTAGAACTATAGGCCATGGCGAAAAAACAATATAGTTCCCATGGAGGGAAGTCTTATGAATATAGATAACTTATGGATAATTTATTCTGAAACTAAAGATAAAGAAATTAAGAAAAAGCTAATAGAACACTATGTTAGCTTAGTAAAGATTGTAGCTGGTAGAATGTATAATTTTTATGGAAGTAAAATTGAATATGATGATTTATTAGGTTATGGCATACTAGGGTTGATAGATAGTATTGATAAATTTGACATTACTAAAAATATTAAGTTTGAAACATATGCCCAAATAAGAATAAAAGGTGCAATAATTGATAATATTAGAAAACTAGATTGGATTCCTCGATCTCTTAGAAAAAAATCTAAAGAACTTCAAAATGCCATATATTTGCTAGAAAACCGATTGGGAAGAACACCTAATAATGAAGAAATTTCTGAACATTTAAATATTTCCATAAAAGAACTTGAGTTATTGATGTCAGATATGGCTACTTTTAATGTTTCATCTTTGGAAGAATTTCTAACTTCAGGTGGAGATTATTCAAATAACAACACTCAAGATAATAGTACTCCAGAGGGTGCATTCGAAAAAAAAGAAATAGAGAGGTTACTAGCAAATTCAATAGATTTACTATCTAAAAATGAAAAAATGGTTATTTCCCTATATTATTATGATGAACTAACCTATAAAGAAATAGGTCATGTTATGGAATTATCTGAATCTAGAATTTCGCAAATACATAGCAAATCTATTTTGAAAATTAGAAATAATATGGAGAAAAATGGTGTAGAAAGAAGATTATAGGAGGTGGGGTATGTATAAAATAAATGATGATATAATCCTTGAAATTAGTAATGATGGATTATATGCATATATTACTTTATTAGATAACTATAGTCATAACAATGTGTCAGGAACTACGGCCATAATCAATGAAATTAAAAACTATATTAAATATGGCTTAGACGAAGAACAATTGAATAGAATTTTAGAAAGAAAAGTATTGGGTGAAAAGCTCTGCATTGCTCAAGGTAAAAAACCTGTTAACGGTAAGGATGGAGATATAAAATTTCTTTTTGAAATGGAAAAACCTTTATTACCGAAGATAAATAGTGATGGTACTGTTGATTATAAAGAATTAGATTCAATTAATTCAGTTAAAAAAGGCGAAAAACTAGCAGAAATAATTCCTGCCTTAGAAGGAGTTAATGGAGTAAAGGTTAATGGAGATATCATACCGTGCGTTAAAGGAAGAACCCCTAAATTTAGGTATGGAAACAATGTTTCCTTATCAGAAGATGGTATGTCATTGATATCAGAAATAGATGGATTAGTAGAATTAAAAAATGGTAAAGTAAACCTTACAACAGTTTTATCATTAAATAATGTTGATAATAGCGTCGGAAATATTAATTTTTCTGGTAATGTAATAGTAAATAAAGATGTACTTAATGGATTTTCTATAATATCAGGAGGAGCTGTTGAAGTTAAGGGTGCAGTTGAAGGTGGATATATTGAAAATAAAGGTGATGTGTTAATTAGACAAGGTATACAGGGATATAATAAACTAATAATAAATACTAAAGGAAATTTGTCGGCTAAATTTATAGAAAATTCTGTTGTTAACGTTGGAGAGAATGTAACAGCTGAAGCGATAATGCATAGCAACGTTTCTTCTAAAGCTAATATTATTGTCCTTGGGAAAAAAGGTTTGATTGTTGGAGGAATATGTAGAGCAAAATATGAAATCAGGGCAAGAATAATTGGTTCTACTATGGCGACAACTACAGTTATAGAGGTAGGTAATGACCCTGATATTTTAACCACAAATGAGGAACTAGTTTTTAAATTAGAACAAGCAAATGAAAATATTAAAAAGGTTAAACAATCACTGAAGGTTTTAGAAGTTTTAAAGAGATCAAATAAATTAGATGATAAAAAATTTGAATTATACAACAACCTTATTCGAGCACAAGGCACATTAAATCAAGAAATTATTAAACTACAAAATGATCTAAATAGCTTAAATAATCAGATGAAGGATATTTCTAAAGGACAAATCAAGGTCTCTGATACTATATATCCAGGTGTTAAAGTTATAATTGGAAATAGCTTTTTATATATTAGGGATGAGATGAAAAGGTGTACTTTTTATAGGGATGGTGGAGATATAAGAGTAGGACCATATTAAGGGGTGAAGTTATGTCTATTAAACCTATTGATTATAATGTTATGCTACCCAAAACTCAAGAATTGTCTAGTAGTAAGCATATTGAAAACATGAAAAACAGAAATATAGTAGAAAGTGGATTTATACAGCAAGAAAAGAAAACTAATTTAGATAAAAGTAAAGTTAGAAATACTGAAAAAAGTAGTAATGCTAAAATTAATGATCAAAAAAACAAGCACAGTCAACAAGATTCAAAAAAAAACAAATCAAATAGTGAAAAGAAAGAATTAGATGAAGAGGCTATTTCTACTGATATAGGTAATAATATTGATATTCGAATATAATTGGGGTGTAAAATGGTAAATTTAATTGTAAATATTATCGGTATATTATTAATTATTATTTCGATTTATTTTATAAGAAAAGACTTAAAGTATGATAATAATGTTATTGATGAAATTAATCTAATTGAAGATAGAGTAAAAGAGTATTATAATTTGACTGAAGAAATTGTAGAAAGTTTTGATGAGATAGTGGATGACAAGTTAACTATGTTAAATAAAAATAAAGCTAACAAAAATAAGGATATTCAGGTTAATAACCCCACACCAGTTTACGAAGAATCAAATACAAAGATTGATCTATTTAACATTACTGATACAGAAAGAAATATTAGCAATTCTTTTCATAAAAAAGTGTTAGAGTTAAATTCTATTGGATTATCTACTAAAGAAATTGCAAAAAAATTAAATAAAGGCGTGTATGAAATAGATATTGTACTTAAAATGTATAGTTTTAAAAATATTGATAAAAAAATATAAAAGTAATTGCTTTACATTTAATCATATGTTATACTACTTAAGTGATTACACACATTCTTGGACAATTAAGAGAGTGCCTTAGGGTTTCTTTATTGGATGAAGAGAATGGAGGAAAAAAACTTGGAGGTGAATAGTATGTCAGTAATTACAATGAAAAGTTT
>CAZIII010000022.1:0-16287 GCA_964539425.1 uncultured Tissierellaceae bacterium
CACCTGATTGGATAATTAAGGAGGTAGTTGAAACAATGGACAATATAAATAACAATGAAATGATGGAGGCAATTGAAAACTCTTTTACTAGAATCCATAGGGGAGATGTACTTAAAGGTGAAGTAATCTTTGTTACTAACAATGAAGTAATGGTTAACATTAATTACAAATCTGATGGTATTGTAAATAGAGAAGAGTTATCTAATGATCCTGATGTTAAACCAAAAGACTTATATAAACAAGGAGATGAAATTCAAGTTTATGTAATAAAATTGGATGATGGAGAAGGTAATGTTGTTCTTTCAGCAAGGAGAGCAGATGAATATAAAAACTGGGATATTGTTGAAAAAGCTTTTAATGATAAAGAAAGAGTTGAGTGTAAAGTAATCAATAGTGTAAAAGGTGGATTAACTGTTTTAGTAAGTGGTATTAGTGCTTTTATGCCTGCTTCTCAGGTATCTATTAATTATGTAACTGATTTAAATGTATATAAGGGAAAAACTTTAATCGCTAAGGTTATTGATTTTGATAAAGAAAAAAGAAGAGTAATTATATCTAGAAAAGAAGTAGAAAGAGAAGAATTAAATAATAAGCGAAAAGAGTTATGGACTACTATTGAAGTAGATCAAATAATCGAAGGAACAGTGCAGAGATTAACTGACTTTGGAGCTTTCGTAGATATTGGAGGACTTGATGGTTTAATTCATATATCTGATTTATCATGGAATAGAGTTAAAAATCCTTCAGA
The DNA here is from genome assembly GCA_964539425.1 of uncultured Tissierellaceae bacterium. GTDB lineage: Bacteria > Bacillota > Clostridia > Tissierellales > Tissierellaceae > JAVKTS01. The sequence continues at coordinate 749 of CAZIII010000022.1, forward strand.
AATAGTTAAAGTTGGCCAACGTATTATGGTTAGAATATTAGGATTAGATAAAGAAAAAAATAGAATTTCACTAGGGTTAAAGCAAACTGTAGAGGAACCTTGGAAAGCTTTTTCTAATAATGTAAATATAGGAGATATAGTAGAAGGAACTGTAGTAAACTTAATGGATTTTGGCGCTTTTGTAAGGCTAAATGAAGGAGTAGACGGTTTGTTACATGTTTCACAAATATCTAAAGACCATGTTAACAAACCTTCAGATGTTTTAAAAATAGGTGATAAGATAAATATAAAAGTAATTGATATAAATGGAGAAGATAAAAAAATCAGTCTATCTCTGAAAGATGCTATAGAATCAAATGAAACAGAAATAGATGATGAAACTCAGATAAAAGAAGATACCGATTTGACTATTGGGGATATTATTGATAACAATTAATGTAATTCAATCATTAAGGGTTTTGATGTAAATGAATTACATTAAAACCCTTTTTCATCTTTTAGAACAGTCTTCTAAGGAGGTAATAATGGACAAGTATGAAGTATTTAAAAAAGATATTAATGGCTTAATAAATATCGATTTAAATTATTATAAAGAAAAACAAATGAGGAGGAGAATCTCTTCATTGTTGGCTAGAAATAATTATAAAGATTTTGATGATTACTTTCTTGGACTAAAAGGCAACAAAGAGCTACTTGAACAATTTATAAATTATCTAACTATAAATGTTTCTGAATTTTATAGAAATCCTTCCCAATGGGAAGTGCTAGAAAAAGATATAATTCCTTCCCTAATTGAAAAAAACAAAAGATCATTAAAAGTATGGAGTTCAGCCTGTTCTACTGGAGAGGAACCTTATTCTTTAGTTATGATGTTATCAAACTTTTTTCCACTAAAAGATATAAAAATAATAGCGACAGATATAGATGATGAAGCTATGAATAAAGCAAAATTTGGGTTATATAACGAAAAATCACTCGCAAATTTACCAAAGGGTTTCAAAGAAAAGTTTTTTACTAAAATACAAAATTCTTATAAAATATCTGATGAGATAAAGAAATGTGTGGAATTTAAGAAAATGGATCTATTAAAGGATTCTTTTCCTTCTAATTTTGATTTAATAACATGTCGTAATGTAATGATTTATTTTACTGAAGATGCGAAAGAACTTTTATATTCTAAGTTTTATAGCTCTTTAAATGATAATGGAGTGTTGTTCGTAGGAAGTACTGAACAAATTATAATGCCAGAAAAATACAAACTTAAACCTGCTAGAACTTTTTTTTATAAAAAAATAATTTAATTTTCAAAAAAAGGAGGGTATAAACTTGGATACAAAAATACTTCTAGAATTATTATGCAATAGCCAAGGTATCTCTGGAAATGAATATACCTTAAATGACATAATAATATCGGCTTTTAAGGAATATACGGATGATATTAATATAGATAGCTTAGGTAATATTATTGCATTAAAGAAGGGCTTATCAATTAATAATAATGTTAAAATAATGATAGCTGCTCATATGGATGAAATTGGTTTAATGGTGAAAGATATAGAAGAAAACGGATTCCTCAGATTTACAAATATAGGAGGATTTGATCCTAGAACCATAATAGGTCAAGAAGTAATTGTACACGGAAAAAGAGATATTTTTGGTGTAATAGGTTCTAAACCACCTCATCTACAAGAAGCCTCGGAGCATGATAAAGCAATAAAAATGGAAGATATGACTATTGATATAGGATATTCTAAAGATGAAGTTGAAAAGTTGGTAAGCATTGGTGATGTAATTACAATTAAGAGAAATATGATTGAGTTACAAGGTGGTAGAGTATCTGCAAAAGCCTTAGATGATAGGGCTGGTATAGCAGTTGTTTATGAGTGTATTAAAGAATTAAATAAACTTAATCATCAAGCTGATGTTTATTTTGTATCAACAGTTCAAGAAGAAGTAAGTATGTCTGGAGCATTAGTTAGTACATATAAAATCAATCCAGATATTGGTATTGCTGTAGACGTTGGATTTGGAACAACTCCAGAACTTTCAAAGTCTAATTCAATTGAACTAGGTAAAGGACCAGGTATTACATTGGGTGGAAACATTCACCCTGGCTTAAGGAAAAAACTTACTGAAATTGCAGGAGAATATAATATACCTTATCAAATGGAAATATCCCCTGGGCCAACTGGTACTGACGCAAGAGCAATGCAAATTACTAGAGAAGGTATTCCGTCTTTAGTGCTATCAGTGCCCCTAAGATACATGCATACATCTGTTGAAGTTATTGACATGATCGATATAAAGCATACTGCTAAACTATTAGCATTTTTTATTGCTTCTATTTCTAGTGAGAATTTGGAGGGACTATTATGCTATTAAAACAACTTACCGAGGCATCTGGTATATCTGGCAATGAAAAGGAAGTTAGGGATTTAATAATTTCAGAAATAAAAGCTTATGTTGATACTATTAAGGTAGATAGAATAGGAAATATAATAGCATTTAAAAAAGGCAAGGATACAAATAAGAGATTGATGATCACAGCTCATATGGATGAAGTAGGGCTTTTGATCAAAGAAATTGATACAATGGGGTTGCTTAAATTTACAACAGTAGGTGGCGTGGATAAAAGGATTTTAGTATCAAAACCTGTATTAATCGGAAAAGATAAAATTAAAGGTGTAATAGGGGCTAAACCAATTCACCTTCAAAAAAGTGCAGAATGGACTAGGGCTTTAAATTTAGATGAATTATATATAGATATTGGCGCAAAATCAAAGGAAGAAGCTGAGAAAATAGTTAGCATAGGTGATTATGTGACTTTTGCATCTGAGTACGTAGAGTTTGGTGAAGATTTAGTTAAGGGGAAAGCACTTGATAATAGAGTTGGATGCTCTCTTTTAATTGAATTAATTAAAGAAATTAGAGATATAAGTTTTTATGCAGTCTTTACTGTAATGGAAGAGATTGGTTTAGTCGGAGCTGGACCAGCTGCATATGAAGTAAACCCTGATATCTCATTGGTTTTGGAAGGAACATTATGTTATGATATGCCAAAACTTGATACTCACTTAATTCCAACTTATCTTAATAAAGGACCTGCCATTTCCTTAATAGATAGGTCTACTGTATATAATCCTAAGTTTAGAGAAAAAATAGTTAAAATTGCAGAAAAAAATAATATTCCTTACCAATATAGAAAAACTGCTATGGGAGGGAATGACTCTGGGAAAATTCATACTTCAAGAGAAGGGTCAATTACCACTACTATATCAGTACCTTGCAGATATATACATTCACCAGCATCTGTAATGAGTAAAAATGACTATAATAATACTTATGCGTTACTTAAGGCAATCTTATCTGAGTTTGAAAGGGAGGAATTATAATGAATATAAACTTTGATCTATTAAAAGACTTAGTTGGAATCTATGGTCCGACAAGCAATGAAGGTATCATAAGAGAATATATCACTAAAGAGATTAAAGATTTTGTAGATGAAATAGAAGTAGATGCTTTAGGTAATTTAATAGCTAGAAAAAAAGGTAATGGAAAGAAAGTTATGATTTCTGCTCATATGGATCAAATTGGATTAATGATTATTGATATTGATGATAAAGGATTTTTGAGATTCACAAATGTTGGAGGAATATCTCCTGTCATTTCTATTAGTCAGCAAGTAATTTTTGAGAATGGAACAGTTGGAGTTGTATATGCTGAGCCTGTTGATGATATATCAAAGTTGAAATTAGAAAACATGTATATAGATATAGGTGCTTTTAGTAAGGAAGAAGCAGAAAAAAAGATAAAAATAGGAGATATCTGCATATATAAATCAGAATACGGAGATAATGAAAATGTTATATTTACTCGATATTTAGACGATAGAGTAGGATGTTTTATTGCAATTGAAGCAATTAAATCCATTAAAAATCCAGCAAATGACTTATATTTTGTTTTTTCTGTACAAGAAGAAGTGGGATTAAGAGGGGCTAAAACCGCAGCATATAGGGTTGATCCAGATATAGGTATTGCCCTAGATGTAACTAGCAATGGTGACACTCCTAAAGCAAAGAGATTTGCAATTGGCTTGAATAAAGGTGTTGCAATTAAAGTAAAAGATAATTCTATCATCAGTCATCCAAAGATAAGAGAGTTACTTGTTAAATTAGCTATAGAGAATAACATTCCTTATCAAATGGAAGTATTGGAGTTTGGAGGTACAGACTCTGGTGCTATTCATGTGAATAAAGAAGGAGTTCCTTCAGGAGTAATTTCTATCCCTACTAGATATGTTCATTCAACTATAGAAATGGCTTCCAAAGAAGATATAATTAATTGTACAAAATTATTAATAAAATTATTAGAAGGCAATATAGATATTTAATTTAGTAAAGAGCTGATTTATCAGCTCTTTTAATTTTTTTGTTTTATTTAGAAATATTAAATTATATTATGATATATTTTGGAATAATTTGCAAGAAAATTTATTCTAAAAATTGAAGGATTTTATGGTTTATTTGAAGAAATATATAATAGTAGATTGTATTTGAGGAGGAATTTATATGTTGGATTTAAATCATGAATATACGATATCAGAAGTATCAGAACTCACTGGATATGCTCCGCATGTTCTTAGATACTACGAAAAAGAGTTTGAAATTGATGTTCCTAGAAACAATTCAAACCATAGATATTTTACATATAAAGAAGTAGAATTAATACAGTATATTAAAACACTTCAAGACAAAGGTTTTAGTAATAAGCAGATTAAACTTATTATATCTTCTCCAGAGGTTATGATGAATATGCATGATGATACAGGATTAGTGGCGGTGAATGATAATCTATATTTTGACTCGTATCAAATAGCTAAAGAGATTAGTATTACTTTAGAAGAAGAATTTTTCGACAAACTTTTAAATTCTATTAATCAAGGGACAGAAAATAATACTAAAGTTATTGAGGAATTAAGGGATGAAGTAATAAGACTAAGAAATGAAATAAATTCTACCGAAAGAGATGTATTGATATGTGAAAATGCCAAGCTTAAAATGAAAATAAAGGAAAAGACTTTTGAGAACATTGAATTAAAAGATAAATTGAAAAAATTTCAAGAAAAAAATGTTGGATTTCTTAAGAAAATTTTCAAATAATTTTGTAATGATTAAGGATGGAATCTCCATCCTTAAATTAATGCTTTTCTATTGAATTATTCTGTTAGATTGATATTCTAGGAATCCTTAAAGATAATTAAGATAAGTATGATATTAGAAAGAACTTTAGGGCTTACAATTGGTTTAATTGATTTTAAATAATATATAATTATGATATAATATATTTAATATGAAAAAAAACAACGAGGTGTAAAAATGAACGAAAACAAAGGACAAAAAACCTATTATATTAGAACTTATGGCTGTCAAATGAATGAGCATGACTCTGAGAAGATTTCTTGGATTTTAAAAACTATGGATTATACTGAGACAAAAAATATGGAAGAAGCTAATTTTATTATATATAATACTTGTCTTGTTAGAGAAAATGCAGAATTAAAGGTATATGGAAAATTAGGTGCATTAAAACAATTAAAAAGAGAAAAACCAGATTTAATGATTGCAGTTTGTGGGTGCATGATGCAAAGGGAAGATGTGAGAAAGGTTATTACATCTAAACACAAGCATGTAGATATAATATTCGGTACTCACAATATACACAAGCTTCCCCAATTGATAAATAACCATTTACAAACTGGAGAGACAATTATAGATATTATTGAAGATAATAGAGAGATAGATGAAACTATTGATTCTACGAGAACATATTCTTACAAAGCTTATATAAATATTATGTATGGATGCAATAACTTTTGCACCTACTGCATAGTTCCTTATACAAGAGGTAGAGAAATGAGTAGAGAGCCTGAGAATATAATTAGAGAAATAGAAGAATTAGCTAAAAATGGATGCAAGGAGATTACCTTATTAGGTCAGAATGTAAATTCTTATGGTAAGACTTTGGGATATGATTATAGTTTTTCAACTCTTTTAGAGGATATAAATAAAATTGATGGAATAGAAAGAATTAGATTTATGACTTCTCATCCAAAAGACTTATCTGATGATTTAATAGAATCATATGCTACCTTAGATAAATTATGTAATCATTTACATTTGCCGGTTCAGTCAGGTAGTAATAAGGTCTTAAGGGAAATGAATAGAAAATACACTAGAGAAGACTATTTATCAATTATAGATAAATTAAAAAATCGAGTACCTGGTATTGTATTTTCAACAGATATAATTGTAGGTTTTCCTGGAGAGACTGAAGAGGATTTTAATGAAACCTTAGAATTAGTTAAAGAAGTTAGATATGATTCAGCATATACTTTCCTCTATTCAGTTAGGGAAGGAACTATAGCTGCTAAGATGGAAAATCAGATTGATTATAAAGTAAAGCATGCTAGATTTCAAAGATTATCAGATACATTAAATGAAATTTCACTAGAAATTAATCAGGAGTTAATAGGAGAAACATTAGAAGTTTTAGTAGAAGAGGTAAGCAAAAATAATGCTGATGCATTAACTGGTAGGACAAGAGGTAGCAAACTTGTACATTTTGTAGGAAGTAAGGAGCTTATCGGTACTTTAGTAAATGTTAAAATTGAAAATGCTAAGACATTTACGCTGGAGGGAAGCTTGATATAGTTTTCCTTACTTAAGGGAGGATAAAATTTGGACAATTTAACACCTATGATGAAACAATATATGACTATTAAGAAGCAATATGAAGATTGTATACTTTTTTTTAGATTAGGAGATTTTTATGAAGTTTTTTTTGATGATGCTTTAACAGCTTCACAAGTTTTAGAAATTACTTTAACTCAAAGAGATTGTGGAATGAAAGAAAAAGCACCAATGTGTGGTGTACCGTATCATGTTGTTGATGGATATATATCTAGATTAGTAGAAAAAGGATACAAGGTTGCTATATGTGATCAAGTAGAAGATCCTGCCCAGGCAAAGGGGATTGTAAAAAGGGAAGTAATTAGAGTTGTTACACCAGGTACTATAGTAGACCAAGCAGTATTAGATGAAAAATCTAACAACTATTTGGCATCTATATATATGGATAGTCAAGGTGTTGGACTTTCATATGTTGATAATTCAACTGGTGAGATGTATACAACTGAATTTATAGGTGATAAAGATCAGATAAATTCCTTTATAATAGATGAATTTGGTAAGATATTTCCTTCTGAAATTATTTGTAATGAAGGTTTTAGTAGAAATAATAAACTCTTAAAGACCATAAAGAATACAATTAACCCATATATTAACAATTATGAAGATACAGAGATTGATATACTTGATTGGCAATCTATAATTATAGATCATTTTAAAGCTTTATCTTTAGAGCAACTAGGGATTGAAAATAAAATATACTCAATTATTTCATCGGGAAAACTAATTGAATACCTGTATACAACACAAAAATCTTCCCTAGAGCATATTAACAATGTATATTATTATAAGCCTAATAATTATATGATATTAGATATAAATACTAGGGCTAATTTAGAAATTCATGAGACCATAATCAAAAGAGATAGAAAAGGTGCCTTAATTGGACTTTTAGATAAGACTTCTACATCTATGGGAGGAAGACTATTAAAGAAGTGGCTAGAACAGCCTCTATTGGATATCAATGAAATTAACAAGCGTAATAATGCTGTTGAATATTTCTTGAACAATATTATAACTATGGATGATATAAAATCAATTTTAAAAGGGATTTACGATATAGAACGTTTATCTTCTAAAATATCCAATGGTAATTGTAATGCTAGAGATTTAATATCTATAAAAAATTCTGTTTCTGTTTTACCAGCCTTTAAAGAGATATTAATTAAATCAGATAATGATGTATTAAATGAGCTAGGAGATAAATTTGATACATTAACTGATATTTATTCGTTGCTAGAGAATTCAATTGATGATAATCCACCTATTGCTTTAAAGGATGGTAGATTAATAAAACCTGGTTATAATAAGGATTTAGATGAAATAAAAGAAATATGTCAAAGTGGTAAAGAGTGGCTAGCTTCTTTAGAATCATCAGAAAAACAAAAGACAGGAATTAAAAATTTGAAGATTGGATTTAATAGGGTATATGGATACTATTTCGAAGTCACAAAATCTAATATATCATCGGTACCAGACTATTATATTAGAAAACAAACCTTAACAAATGCTGAAAGATACTATACTGCTGAGTTAAAAGGCATGGAAGATAAGATACTTGGCGCTGAAGAAAAGTCGTTAGAAATGGAATATCAAATTTTCAATGAAATCAGAAGTGAAATAAAAAACAATATTGAAAGAATTCAAAACTCATCTAAAATAATTTCTATTGTAGATGTTTTAAATTCATTTAGTCAGGTTGCATATAAATCAAATTTTATTAAACCGAATTTAAATAATAAAGGTTTTATTCGTATTATAGATGGTAGACACCCAGTAGTTGAGAATAATATTGAAAATAACCTATTTATACCAAATGATACTAATTTAGATACTAAGGATAATATGGTGCAAATCATTACTGGACCTAACATGGCTGGTAAATCGACTTATATGCGTCAAGTTGCTATTATCACCCTATTAGCTCATATTGGTTCATTTGTGCCAGCAAGTAGTGCAGATATATCCATAGTAGATCGTATTTTCACTAGAATTGGAGCTGCTGACAACCTTTCTCAAGGGGAAAGTACATTTATGGTTGAAATGAATGAAGTTTCTAACATTATGAGATCTGCTACTAAAAATAGTTTAATTATACTTGACGAAGTAGGTAGAGGTACTAGCACATATGATGGTTTGAGTATCGCTTGGGCAGTTGTTGAACATATTTTAAAGAACATAAAAGCCAAGACCTTGTTTGCTACTCACTACCATGAATTAACTCAATTACAGAAAAACAATAAGGGTATAAAGAATTTAACCATCGTTGCTGAAGAAAAGGGAGATCAAATTGTATTTTTAAGAAAGATAATTGAGGGTAGTACAAATAAATCTTACGGTATAGAGGTAGCAAAATTAGCAGGAATTGAAAAAAGCATTATAGACAGGTCTAACGAAGTATTATCGCTAATTGAAAACAATCACCAAATAAATATAAATCCAAAAGCTAAGAAAGAAGTTAGACAATTAAATCTCATAGATTATAAAAAAGATTATTTCATTGATAGAATAGTTAATATTAATTTAGATGAGGTTACTCCTAGAGAATCATTGGAAATACTTTACAATTTAGTTGACGATGCTAAAGGCTTGAGGAGAGATGATAATGGGTAAGATTATAAAACTAGATGACAAGACTATCCAAAAGATAGCTGCTGGAGAAGTCGTGGAAAGGCCAGCATCTATAATAAAAGAATTAGTTGAGAACTCGCTAGATGCTAACTCAAGCAATATTATCATAGAGGTAAGAAATGGTGGAAAAACTTATATAAGAGTTACTGATGATGGTAATGGCATAGAGGAAGATGATTTGGATTTAGCTTTTGAAAGGCATTCAACATCTAAATTATCTCTTGTGGAGGATCTGCATAGGATAAGATCATTAGGATTTAGAGGAGAAGCTTTAGCAAGTATTTCCCATGTATCTAGGGTAGAAGTGATGACAAAAACAGATAATGTACTAGCTGGTATCCATGGAGTTGTAGAAGAAGGAAAAATTATAAGTAAAGAAATTGTAGGATGCCCTAAGGGGACTACTATAATTGCAAAAGACTTATTCTATAACATCCCTGTAAGAAAGGAATTTTTAAAATCTGATTTAGTTGAATTAAATCAGATTTCTGATATAGTATATAAAATTGCACTTGGGAATTTGAAAACATCTTTTAAATTTATTAAAGATGATAAAGTTGTGTTAAAGACATCTAGACATAATGATATGAAATCACATATATATAGTATTCTAGGTAAGGAATTCTCGAATAATTTAACAGAGATAAACCTTGAAGAAAATGGAATTATACTAAAAGGATATATTTCCAACAATAATCTATACAGAGGTAGCAGAAACCATCAATATATTTATGTTAATGGAAGATACATTATGAGTACTAGCATCTCTAATCTTATAGAAAGCCATTATAAATCTATAATTCCATTAAATAGATTTCCGGTTTTTATTATTTTTATTGATGTGGATCCTGCCTCAATTGATGTAAATATTCATCCTACAAAGCAAGAAATAAAGTTTTCAAATCAATCTAATGTATTAGCAATAATTGATAAGTGTATAAAAAACGCTCTATTCCCTTCCTTATCAATACCTAAAGTATCTTTCAATCAAAAAAATAAAAAACCAGATGAAGAAAACTTACCTCTATTATTTAATGAATCATATGGTGATTTAACAGACAATATTGTAATTAAAGATTTTACAAAAGAATCTTTATATAGCGAATATAAAGGAGAGTTAACTCAATTAACTAATAAAAGGGTAAATGAACAATTACCTATTATTGATAATATGAAATTTATAGATGATCGAAATGATTCCTCTAAGGAGGAATTGGATGTTAATAAAAACAATAATGATATTGAAGATGTACTTTCAACTATTGAACCTTTGGGAGTAATCTTTAACACTTATATTTTGGCCGAGGACAGAGTTAAAGAAAGAATTTATTTCATTGATCAGCATGCTGCTCATGAAAGAGTTATGTATGAAAACTATCTAAAAGAATTTAAATCTGAAAACATTGCAGCGCAACAGTTGATAGTTCCAGAGGTTTTTGAGTTAACTAACTTTGAGATGAATAATTTATTGGAAAACAATATGATTTTTAAAGATTTAGGCTTTGATATTCAAGAGTTTGGTAACAATAGTGTGGCAATTAGAGCTGTACCTTTATTATTTGGCATCCCTAATGTAAGAGATCTTTTTTTTGATTTATTAGATAATATGAATAATAATAATATTATAAACAGTTATGAAACTAAGATTGAAAAGGTTATGAAGTTGGCATGTGTAAATGCCGTAAAGAGCGGTGACCATATGAGTAAAATTGAAATACAAAGTTTACTAGTACAATTAAAGAAGTGTGAAAACCCACATAGCTGCCCTCACGGAAGGCCTACAATTTTAGAAATGAGTAAAAATGATATTGAGAAGGCATTTTTAAGAATTATGTAAAAGGATGATTAGATGAAAGATAATTTGTTTATATTAGTGGGGCCTACAGCTATTGGTAAAACTGCCATATCCATTAATTTGGCAGAAAAGCTAAAAGGTGAAATAATCTCAGCAGATTCTATGCAAATATATAAGTATATGGATATAGGGTCAGCTAAGATAAGTAAGGAAGAAATGAATGGAGTAATCCATTATTTGATCGATTTAGTAACACCAGATCAAGAATTTACTGTGGCAAATTTTAGGGATAACGCTAAGAGTTTAGTAAGAGACATAAATAGTAGAGGAAAGTTACCTATCATTGCTGGAGGTACTGGGTTATATATCAATTCATTAGTATATGATTTGAAATTTACAGAGGTGCCGCCAGATGAAAGTATTAGGGAAAGACTAGAATCACTAGGAAACAAATATGGCAATGAATATTTACATGAAGAATTGAAAAAGGTGGATATGCCTAGTGCTGAAAGAATTAGTATCAATGATAGAAAAAGGTTAATTAGGGCTATTGAGATATATGAAGTGACTAATAAACCTATGTCAGAGCATAATAAAAACTTTAGAAATCCAATTGAAGATTATAATTTGATAATGGTTGGATTAAATATGGATAGAGCAGAGTTATATAACAGAATTAACCAAAGAGTTGATAATATGATTTCTGACGGGTTAATTGAAGAAGTTCAAAAACTTTTAATGATGGGATATAATCAGGAGCTTGTATCCATGCAAGGAATCGGATATAAAGAGATCATTATGTATCTAGACGGAAGTATACCACTTTCTAAAGCTATAGAATTAATTAAACAGGGTACAAGAAATTATGCAAAAAGACAATTGACATGGTTCAGAAAAGATAATAGAATTAAATGGTTTAATGTAGATAATTATCCTGACTTAAATGAATTAAGTCAGGAAATAATTAGTTATGCTAAAAAAATTATAGTTTAATTATGAAGGAGGATTAGGAATGAGACAAAATATTAATTTGCAAGACCTTTTTTTAAACAAGGCAAGAAAAGATAATATTGGTATTACAGTTTTTTTAGTTAATGGCTATCAAATAAAAGGAATAGTTAAGGGTTTTGATAATTACACTATTGTTTTAGAGAATGAAGAAAAGCAACAATTAATTTATAAACACGCAATTTCCACAATAATACCTTCTAAACAAATTGACCTAGATAATTAATAGATAAATTAAAAATGAGTTTTTTAAATGTCTCTGAATTTATCAGAGACATTTAAATTTAAAACTATAAGAAAGGTGATAGTAAATGAATGGGTTAACAGTAAATATATTATGTAAACAATTTGATTTGGAAAATGAGATTATAGATTTTATTAATAACAAAGAAAAGATTATTTTAGAAAAGTTTTATAGGATAAATGAAATAAAAGAATATAATCAGTATAAAGTTATTAATGCAATGCAAGAAAATAGATTATCATCAACAGATTTTAATTGGACAACAGGATATGGGTATGGAGATATTGGTAGAGATAAGGTAGAGAAAATATATGCTCATGTATTTAATACTGAAGATGCACTAGTAAGGCCTGCGATAGCATCAGGGACTCATGCTATTTCCTTAACGCTTTCTGGGTTATTAAGACCTGGAGATGAGGTTATAGCCATTACAGGAACTCCATATGACACTTTACAAAAGGTAATCGGTACAAAAGGTAATCTGTCTGGAACATTAATTGACTATGGAGTCAAATATAAAGAGATTCCACTTATAGCTAATACTATTGATATTAATAAAGTAATAAATAGTATTAGTAAAGATACTAAGATGTTGATGATTCAAAGGTCTACTGGTTATAGTGATAGAAGGGCTTTGACCATTGATGAAATAGACAAAGCTATTAAGTCTATTAGAGAAGTTAATAAGGATATTATAATTATGGTTGATAATTGCTACGGTGAGTTTCTGGAATTTAAAGAACCTACAGATGTTGGTGCTGATATTATGGCAGGTTCATTAATTAAGAATCCCGGAGGCGGAATAGCATTATCTGGTGGATATATAGTGGGTAAGTCATACTTAGTTGAACAAATAGCAAATAGATTAACTGCTCCGGGGCTTGGGAAAGACTGTGGACTTACATTTGGTACTACGAGGGGAACATTGCAAGGATTATTTCTTGCGCCTCATATTGTATCAGAGGCGGTTAAGGGTGCCTTACTAGTAGCAATTGTATATAAAGAATTAGGATTCAATGTAGTTCCTGATGTTGATGATTTAAGATCTGATATAATTCAAGCAGTACAATTGAATAGTCCAGAGAGGGTTATTGAATTTTGTAGAGGGATACAGGCCGCGTCTGCAGTAGACTCATATGTAACTCCTGAGGCTTGGGACATGCCAGGATATGAAGATAAGGTTATAATGGCAGCAGGAGGATTTATTGAAGGATCGTCTATTGAGTTAAGTGCAGATGGACCGATAAGAGAACCTTATTTTGCTTATTACCAAGGGGGATTAACCTATGAACATTGCAAATTAGGTGTTATGAAGTCCCTGAACAATCTATATAGAGCCAATCTAGTAGACAAAGATAAAATAACTAAATAGGAATATAAAAGTAGCAGGATTAATTAATCCTGCTACTTTTATATTTTTCTATATAAGCCAATAACTTTTCCTAGTATAGATACACTATCGGGATAAATAGGATCCATAAATTGATTTTCAGGTTGCAATCTAACTCTATCTTTTTCCTTGAAGAATCTTTTTACAGTTGCTTCTTCTTCTAATAAGGCTACTATAATATCGCCGTTTATCGCAGATTTTTGTTCTTGTACTAAAACTAAATCTCCATCTAATATTCCAGCATCAATCATACTTTCGCCTTGAATTTTTAACATAAAAACATCATGGCCTTCAACAAGTTCTACGGGAACGGGATAAGTATCTTCAATGTTTTCTACAGCTAAAATTGGAGCTCCTGCAGTGACTCTACCAAGAATAGGTATATCTACTGTCTTTTTTTGAGCTAGCAAGAATCCGTCATTTTTATCTAAAATCTCAATTGCTCTTGGTTTAGTAGGATCCTTTCTTATATATCCTTTAGATTCTAATTTTTCTAAATGACTGTGAACAGTGGAAGTTGATTTTAAATTAACACCCTTACAGATTTCACGTACAGCTGGTGGATATCCCTGTCTTTGTACCTCGGATTTTATATATAACAATACTTCAATTTGTTTCTGCGTCAAATCTTCGAACATATTATACACCTCTCATATAATAATAAATTTTTAAATCTTTATTTTTATTAATTATAACACAATAAAAGAAAAAATTCAAACAAAGGTTCGGTTATTTTTGAAAATACTATTGACAAAGAACCTTTGTTTGTATAAAATGGTTATAGAACGATTGTTCAGAACTAATGTGCGAGGTGCTATATGAAAAAGAAATATAAAATAATAAGTAAAAAAAGATTCTACCTATTTATTACATTCTTGTTAGCAATAGCAAGTATTGTATTATTATCTTTTACATCAAACAATATGGTTCACAGCTCCGTATATGAAATCAAATATGAAGAGGTTAGGGTAGCGGAGGGGGATACTCTTTGGAATATTACTAGTAAATATCTTTCAAAGGGAGATGATATTAGAAAAATGATTTACAATATAAAAATATTCAATGAAATGGATACCAGCTATATTTATCCTGGAGATATAATAAAAATTCCTTTAACAAACAAATAATGAACAAATAAAACAATAAAAAGAGCTTAGCTCTTTTTATTGTTTCTGGTTGATAATGGGTTACTTTTTACAGCTTCTCTAAGTCTTTCATTATCAATATGAGTGTATATTTGAGTAGTAGATACTGAATCATGTCCTAAAATTTCTTGTAATGCCCTGATATCAACATTACCATATTTATACATAAGGGTTGCAGCTGTATGTCTTAATTTATGAGTAGAGTAAATTGAAGTATCAAGCCCAGCCTTTTCCAATGATCTATCTATCATATGTTGTATGGCGCGGTTGCTCATTCTGTTTTTGCGTTTACTAATGAACATTGCTTTGGCATCTGTAGTATCCTTCGGTCTAACAGTTAAATAGTCCTTAATTGCTAATATACAAGCTTCGTTTATAAAGATTGTTCTTTCTTTATTTCCCTTACCTATTACAGATAAAATATCATTATCCCTAATGCTATCTATATCTATACTTTCTCTAACAATAGAAGCTAGTTTATCTATTTCTTTATCTCGTATTGCTTCATATTTTGATGACTTCTTTTCGATTAATCCTCTTTCTCTTCTAATAGCGTTTAAAATAGTTTCCCTAAAAGAGC
>CAZIII010000022.1:16297-20759 GCA_964539425.1 uncultured Tissierellaceae bacterium
CATTATCCCTAATGCTATCTATATCTATACTTGATAGTTCAGATAACCTTAGGCCACAATTTAGAAATAACATTATAATGGCATAATCTCTTTTTCTATATTCATCGTTACTATTATCTAATACTGTATCTAATAATAGTTGAGATTGATCTAAGGTTAAATATGTGGGATGCCTATTTTCCTTTCTAGGAAATTCAAGAGACTCAGCAGGATTTTTTTCTATTAAATTAACCTTAGAGTATAAGTAATTAAAAAATGACCTGAGGGAGGCTACTTTTCTAGATTTGGTAAAATTATTATTTTCTCTTTTTTTGTCTGTAAATGAAATATATGCATGCAAATCTTGAATTGCTAGATTCTTGATTAGATCTAAATTAATATCAGAAATATCAATTTCTTCAAAACTTGTAGCATCACTTACAAGCTTATATCTAATTTTAATAAATCTAAAGAATGTTCTCAAGTCAAAAAAATATTCTTTAACAGTATTAGGAGAAGATCCTTTTATGGTTTCCATATAATTTAAGTAATCTTCAAGAAATATTGGCATGTCTTTCATTATAACCCCTCTTTTACTATATTATTAGTCACAAAATAAGTATTTTGTGACTAATAATATTATATCATATAAATTCTACAAAAACAACAAGCAAATATTATTAAAATATTTGTGTTTCATGAATAATACATTTTTCATTATAAAAAAATGAAATCTATTCACATAATTTCATTTTTTTCCGAATATCTACTAAACATACAAATAATTAATCATAGATATAGTTGATATTCGATTTAATAGCATTATAATGCCCGATAAGAGAACCTCGCAAGACAAACAACACTTAATATGGATATACTGCATTGCGAAGCTTAAAATTGATTATAGAGCCTAGATTAAACAATGCTTCTAAAAAAACATAAAAAAGATTATAAAAAAACAAAGGTTTACATAATAATGTTATGTAAACCTTTGTTTAAATCAATTGAATATATTAATAAAATTTATTCTTCTACGATTTGTTTTATTCTTTCTAAGCCGTTTTTAATATTGTCCATAGAAGTTGCATATGATAATCTAATATATTTATCATCTCCAAA
Source organism: uncultured Tissierellaceae bacterium (assembly GCA_964539425.1). GTDB lineage: Bacteria > Bacillota > Clostridia > Tissierellales > Tissierellaceae > JAVKTS01. The sequence goes on from CAZIII010000022.1 coordinate 17,396, forward strand.
AGCAATTCCTGGTACAACCGCTACTTTTCCTTCTTCTAATAATAAACTTGTGAAATCTAAAGATGAATTAATTACCCTACCTCGTATTGTTTTACCTAACAGCTGGGTAAAGTTAACCATTATGTAAAAAGCTCCTTGAGGCTTCCTACAGCTTAATCCTTTAATGGAATTAATGGTAACAGCCATATAATTTCTTCTTTCAATAAAATGTTTTTTCATTTTTTCTAAACTATCTTGATTTCCAACAAGTCCTTCTACACTCGCATATTGTGAAATTGAACAAGGATTAGAAGTCGCATGACTTTGGATATTACTCATTACTTTTACTATATCCTCATGTGCTGCAGCATAACCTATTCTCCATCCAGTCATTGCATAAGCTTTTGACATCCCGTTAATAACAATAGTAATTTTTTTAATTTCATCATTAAATGAAGCAATGCTAATATGTTTATGCCCATCATATACTAACTTTTCATATATTTCGTCAGATATAACAAATATATTGTTTTTTACTGCCCAATCAGCAATTTCCATTAATTCTTCTTCATTATATATTGAACCAGTTGGATTGCTTGGACTATTTAGAATTATAGCCTTAGTCTTCTCAGTTAGAGCATTATCTAAGTCATTTACATTGAACTTAAAACTATTTTCTTCCTTTGTTTCAATATACACAGGAACACCATCAGCTAGACTAACTAACTCTGCATAGCTTACCCAATATGGAACTCCAAAGATAACTTCATCACCTGGGTTCAATATTGCCATTAAAGCATTATGTAAAGAATGCTTAGCACCTGAAGAAATTATAATATTGCTAGGCTTGTATTCTAAACCGTTATCATTTTTAAATTTTTCGCAAACAGCTTTTTTTAGTTCAACTATACCAGAAGCAGGAGTATATCTAGTCAAACCTTCTTTAATAGCTCTAATACCTTCATTTTGAATATTTTCTGGAGTATTAAAATCTGGCTCACCAGCTCCAAAACTAATTACATCAATTCCTGAATCTTTCATTGCCTTGGCCTTTGCAGTTATTTCCAGTGTTACTGAAGGAGCAATTCTTAGTCCTTTTTTTGATAGGTTAAAATTCATTGATAATCATACCTCCATAACAATATTTTATATTTTTTGCTCATATATATCTTTTAACACATTTTTAACAATATGTAAAGAGTCTTCGAAAGCAGGCTTATTTTGTAGCAATAATATTTTATAATGATCTATTCCTTTATCAGTGATTCTATACCTTTTAATCGACCTTTTATTTGGCTCATCCCACCATCCATCTATATAACCTTCTGTCTCCATCTCTTGTAACAAAGGGTAAATCATACCAGGACTGGGCTCCCATTTATTATCTAATCTTTTCTTTATTTCATCCTTGATTTCATTTCCATAATAACTTTTTTCATTAATAAGATGAAGAATATATAATTTAACAAAAGAAGTAGTACTCACTTTAGTAGGAAATTGCCTCTGTCTCTGTCCCTTATAAATACTCATTCTATTCTCCCCCTTATTTTGGAATTATTTGAAATATCAACATAGTATTTTCCAAGAATTAGTTCACCATTTACAAGATCACCATGGTAATCAGATCCTCCAGTAATTAATAAATTATTATCATTTGCAATTTGGGTTAAATATTCTACAATCGTTTCATCATGTTTTGAATGAATACATTCTATACCATCTATTCCCGAATCAATGCAATAATTTATTATATTTTTATCTTTAAGTAATCCAGGATGAGCTAAAATTGCAAATCCTTTAGATTTGTGAATTAATGATATTGTTTCATTAATAGTTATTTTATATCTTTCTACATATGCAGGTTTCCCTCTGTCTAGAAATTTTTCAAATGCTTCTTGTATATTGCTTATATAACCCTTTTTAATCATTGCTCTTGCAATATGAGGTCTCCCTATGTACTTATCACCGGATTGTTCCTTTACATCTTCTATAGAAAGCTCCAGTCCTAATTCATTTATTTTATTTATCATCTTTAGCCCACGACTGAATCTAGATAATTTCAATTCATTTGTTACCTTAATAAGATCTTTATTATTATAATCTATAAAATAACCTAATATATGGACCTCTTCATTATTATATATACTGCTTATTTCAATACCCGGTATCACTACAAAATTGTTATATCTTTTGCTATGGTTTTTGGCTAATTGTATAGCTGAAATTGTATCATGATCAGTTATGGCTATCCCATTTAAGTTTTGTTCAACTGCTAATTCTACTATTTTCTCAGGAGAAAATACGCCATCTGAATGATCAGTATGTACATGAAAATCAAATTTCATAAGATTACTCACTCCTATTCTAACAGAATAAACTAGTAATATCAAAGGTATATATTATTATAAAAGCCTGCCAATTTTGGCAGGCTTTATAAGATTATCTTGGTTCAATAATTAGCTTAATAGCGGTTCTTTCTTCACCATCTATTATTATATCTGTGAAGGCTGGTATACAAATAAGATCAATTCCACTTGGAGCAACAAAGCCTCGTGCAATAGCTACAGCTTTTACTGATTGATTCAGGGCACCAGCTCCAATAGCTTGGATTTCTGCGGCTCCTTTTTCCCTCAAGACTCCAGCTAATGCTCCTGCAACAGAATTTGGACTTGACTTTGCTGATACTTTTAATACATCCATTAAAATAGCCCCCTCTTACTTAATTTTTTAAATATATTTTATTATAATATTAATTCCATAGTTATTTAAAAAATTGTTATTTAGCGTATTCGATAGATCTTGTTTCACGGATGACGTTTACTTTAATTTGTCCTGGATAATCTAACTCAGACTCAATTTTCTTCACAATTTCTCTTGCTGTATGTGTAATTTGATTTTCAGAAATTTCATCTGGTTTAACTAATATTCTAATTTCACGACCTGCTTGAATTGCATATGATCTTTCTATTCCATCGAAGGAGTTTGCAATTTCTTCTAATTTTTGTAATCTCTTAATATACGCTTCAAGTGTTTCTCTTCTCGCACCTGGTCTTGCAGCAGAAATTGCATCTGCAGCCTGTACTAAAACAGCCTCTACAGTTTGAGGTTCACAATCACCATGATGTGCAGCAATACCATGTATAACTTCTTTTGATTCCTTATATCTTCTTGCTAAATCTACACCAATATCTACATGAGGTCCTTCTACTTCATGATCTACAGCTTTTCCTAAATCGTGTAACAATCCTGCTCTCTTAGCAAGCTTTACATCAGCACCTAGTTCTGCAGCCATAATACCAGCTAAGTGAGATACTTCAATTGAATGTTTTAAAACATTTTGACCGTAGCTTGTTCTATATTTAAGTCTACCCAAAAGTCTGATCAA
>CAZIII010000023.1:0-11070 GCA_964539425.1 uncultured Tissierellaceae bacterium
CACTTAGTCACCTAAGTGCTGGTGAGCTCTTACCTCGCCTTTCCACCCTTACCTAGTTACCTAGGCGGTATATCTCTGTTGCACTATCCTTAGGGTCACCCCCACTGGACGTTATCCAGCATCCTGCCCTATGGAGCACGGACTTTCCTCATGCCCTAGGGCACGCGACCACTCAACCTACTCGTAATTCAGATTATAATATACCACAAATCTTCAACTTTTGCAAAGTTAATATTTTCTAATGCTTATATAATATTCTACCGCAAGACTCACAATATATTATTTCATTATTACGATTTAATTTTTCAATCATTAATGTAGGTATCATCATATTACAACCACCGCATGCCGAGCCTTTTACTTCAGCTATACCAATACCCCTGTTTTTTCTAATTGTTTGATATTGATTCAAAATAACCATATCAATTTTTTCTTCGATTGATTTAATTTCAACTTCTTCACTTTCTATATTGTACTTTAATTTATCTACTAAAACCTTATATTCCCTTTTCAATTCAAGATTTTTATCTCTCATAGTCCCTAGTTTTTTACTTAAATCTATTAACTCCTCATCCACACTATCCATGTCTTCCATTAGTTCTAAGATTTCCGTTTCTGTATCGTTTATTATTGACTTTAACTTATCCTTTTCTTCACTTAAATACTCAAGCTGCTTTGGATTGCTAGTACTGCCATTATAGAGGTTTTCTTCCACCTCTTTAATCTTAAAACTATCTTCTTTTAGTCTCCGATTTGATTCTATAAGTCTTTTTTTTATATCTTCTTGTTTAGATTTGATTTTATCCAGTCTCTTTTCTATATCCTCTACTTGTTTTTCTGTCTCTCCAATGGATAAGGATTTCTGTACATTAGATAATTCATTTTGATAGTTTTTCAGTGAATTATGGTGTATCTCTAAATTCCATAGTAGATCTATTTGTTCCATCTCTTCACCCCTCGTATTAATATAATTTATAAATTGGACTAGCTTTCTCCCAAATATCAATATATATATTATTATTGCACTTCTTCTCTAAATATTTTTTAATGACTGGTAGTATGACCTTTTCTGTATGATAATGCCCTGCATCTATAATAGTTAAATTTAGCTCATGTCCTAGCTGAGCATCATGATATTTAATATCTCCCGTTATATAAATACAAGCATTTGCTTCATAAGCATTTTGTATAAAATCTGCACCACTACCCCCACAAATGGCTACTCTTTTCACTAATCTATCCTGTTCCCCATATACCATTAGATGTTCAATATTTAATTTTGCTTTAATTAAGTCCAGATATTCGTCTAGATGGATTTCTTCAATATCTCCTACTTTTCCATATCCGTATTCAGGTTCTAATCCTTTTATTCCATTTACTATTAGGGGGATTGTATTATTAAGTTCTAACAATCTAGCTAATTCATCATTAACTCCACCCTCAGCTTGATCCAAGTTTGTATGAGCATTAAATACAACTATTCCACTTTTTATTAAATTATATATTAGTCTTTCTTTAGGCCTTGATGTAGTTATACTACTAATTGGTTTAAATATTAAAGGATGGTGGGTAATTATCATATCAATTTTTTCTTCTATGGCATATTCACAAACATCATTGTCAAGATCTAAAGCAACTAAGAGTCTTTTAATAGATTTATTTTCATCTCCAATTTGAAACCCAGTATTATCCCACTGTTCAACTAGTTTGGGTGATGCCCATATATTCATTAGTTGAATTATATCTTTAGCTTTCAATAGATTCTAGCACCTCCCTATAGTCTTTAATCAGATTAGTTAATTCTATATGTCTTTCCTTTGATTTTTCAGTATTTATACCCTCAATTTCTTTGTTAATATTTTCAGCTGCATTTATCTTAAATTCTATAAATTCTTTTAATAAATGATGGTTATCTGATATTAATATCGGGCTAATTTCATAATGAATATCTTTCTCTACAAAAGATTTACCTTTTTTTGCATAAATTATTTCGTAGTATTTGTTATCTTCTTTTATTAATTTTTCCTTTAAAATTTCAAAATTATTGCTAATAAGATATTCCCTTAATTCCTTCCCTGCGACCATTGGTTGTAGAATAAAATTAATTATTGAATCGGATACTGCTTTGTTTTTTTCAAGTATTTCTTTAATTAATAAGCCACCCATCCCTGCAACTATTAATGTATCTACTTCATAAGGTTTTATTACTTCTAATCCATCCCCTAGTCTTGTATCTATTCTATCTTCAAATCCTAATTCTTTTACATATTCTATTATCTTATCTAAAGAACCTTTGGATATATCTGTTCCTATGACCTTTTTAGATATTCTATTCTCTATTAAATATGCTGGAACAAAGCCGTGATCTGTTCCTATATCAGCTACTATTGAATTATTCGGTACTAATTTTGCAATTGTCATTAATCTATTAGATAATTTCATTTTTTCTTTCCTTTCTATATCTTGTACAAGAGTATAATTAAAGATTCGCATAAAGCGAATCTTTTATTCTAGAAAATCCTTTAATTTTTTTGATCTACTTGGATGACGTAATTTCCTTAGGGCTTTAGCCTCTATTTGTCTAATCCTCTCTCTTGTAACTTCAAATTCCTTTCCAACTTCTTCAAGAGTTCTAGCTCTACCATCATCAAGACCAAATCTAAGCCTTAGTACCTTTTGCTCCCTAGGAGTTAATGTATCTAATACATCAATTAATTGCTCTCTCAACATAGTGAATGTAGCTGCTTCTGCAGGAGCTAGTACTTCATCATCAGGTATAAAGTCACCTAAATGACTATCTTCTTCTTCTCCAATAGGCGTTTCCAATGAAACTGGTTCCTGAGCAATTTTCATTATTTCTCTAACTCTTTCTACTTCCATGCCCATTTCATTACCAATTTCCTCTGGACTAGGGTCTCTGCCCAGCTCTTGAACCAATTGTCTCTGCACTCTAACTAGTTTGTTTATTGTTTCAACCATATGGACTGGAATTCTAATAGTTCTGGCTTGGTCTGCAATAGCTCTTGTAATAGCTTGACGAATCCACCATGTTGCATATGTGCTAAATTTAAACCCTTTTTTATAATCGAATTTTTCCACTGCTTTCATAAGTCCCAAATTACCCTCTTGGATTAAATCTAAGAAAAGCATACCTCTACCCACATATCTTTTAGCGATACTAACAACAAGTCTAAGATTAGCCTCTGCTAGTTCTCTCTTAGCCATCTCATCTCCATCTTGCATTCTTTGTGCTAATTGAATTTCTTCATTACCTGTTAATAAAGGTATTTTACCAATTTCTTTTAAATACATTCTAACAGGGTCATCCACATTAATTCCTTTAGGCACGGAAAGGTCTTCCTTTATATCCTCTTCTTCAACATCATCCTTGTCAATGTCATTTTTTTCTAATAATATATCCTCTTCTTTATCACCAATTACTTCTATTCCCATATCTTCAAGGTTCTGATAGACTTCTTCAATTTGCTCTGTATCAAGGTTGATTTCTTCTAACCCATCTATTACTTCAGTATATGTGAGAATACCTTCTTTTTTTCCTTTGGCTATTAATTTCTTAACTGCTTCCATCTTTGCTTTTTTAATTTTATCATTATCTTTATTATTTTCAGCCAATGTATTCTACCTCCCTTCCTCATGTCTAATGAGGTTTAGTTCTTTATTTAAATCAATTAGTTCAGTGCACAGTTTAAGAAATTCATCCTCTTCATCAGTATTCCTATTATGTTTTTTTTCTAAATCTTCAATTTTTGTCTTAACATTATTTCTTTTAGATTCTAATTTATTAATTTTCAATTTGTTTATTAAGTCTTTTATCATTTGATCCACATTTTCTGGGAGAAAATTAATCCGTCTCTCAGAGATGCTTGCTATTAATTGATTGTTAATATTAGACACTTCCTTTGCTTTTTTAAATAGAAAATCCTCATCTACAGCATCTTCTTTTTCATATATTTCTCTTAAAATTTTTAAAAGTTCTTTGCATTCTTGACTATCAAATTCCTCTAAGGAAACTTCCTGGCTTATAATTTCAAAATACTCTCTATCGAAAATCATCAACTTTATTAAATCAATTTCTGCAGTAAGACTGCCTGATGGTAATGATGTTTTGATAGGAGAAATAGATGATCTTTCTTTAAAATTATTATTAACTGGAATTCTTATAGTATTGCCAAAAACTTCTTTCTGTATCGCTTCTTTAGATATATTCATATCTTTTGATATTTTATTAATATAAACATCCTTTTCTATGGGACTTTTTAAGGACTTTATTATCTTAGCGATCTCCATAGTAAACTTAATTTTTCCCTCTGGTTCATTTAAATTATACTTTTTCTTATTTATATAAATTCTATAGTCTATGTGATTAAGGGATTCATTCAATTTGGTTTCAAAATCACTTAAATTATTTTCTTTTAAAAAATCATCTGGATCCTTATAATCTCCTAACATTACTATCTTAGGCTGTATATCTTCATTTAACAGCATTTGTATACCTTTGTTTGTAGCATTTATACCAGCCTGATCAGTATCGTAACAAATATAAACATTTTCACCATACCTCTTTAAAAGCTTTGCTTGTTTCTCAGTTAATGCCGTACCTAGACTTGCTACCGCATAATTAATACCTTTACTAAATAGTGAGATTACATCAATATATCCTTCTACTAATATTATTCTTTTTCTATCTGAGAATTTATTTAATAGATTTAATCCATAAAGATTATTACCTTTATTAAAAACCAAAGTTTCTTTAGAATTTAAGTACTTAGGCATTGTATCATTAAGCACTCTGCCTCCAAATCCTATTACTCTTCCTTTTACATCAATAATTGGAAAAATTATTCTACCTCTAAATTTATCAAAATATCCTTCACTATTTGATTTTTTACCAATTAATCCAAGCTTTTCTATTTCTTCATTGGAATATCCTTTAGCCTTGAGATGATTATATAGCGCATCCCATTTATCTAAAGAGAAACCTAATCCAAATTGTTTTATAACCTTATCTGATATATTTCTTCTGTATAAATAATTTAATGCATTGCTATTTTTTGTCAAATTGCTATAAAAAAACCTGGCAGCCTCTTTGTTTATCTCATATCCTCTGTTTCTTTCATGAGTTATCTTATCATTCTTAGGCTCCGTTTCATCTATTGCAATCCCCATTTTATCTGCTAAATACTTTATTGCTTCAGGAAAACCTAGATTTTCCCTCTTCATTATAAAAGTTACAGCATCCCCGCCTTCACCACAGCCAAAACAATGAAAATACTGTTTCTGTTCAGATACTGTGAAAGAAGGTGTCTTTTCATTATGAAAAGGACATAATCCTACATAATTTGACCCTGACTTTTTCAATGAAATATATTCTGAAATAATATTAACTATATCCGAAGTGTCTCGAACCTTTTCAATTGTCTCATCATTTATAAATAATGTCATATTATCACCTAGTATCTCACCCACCATAATTTATTAATATTTTGCTGCTATAAGTTATATTCGACATAAATATCAAAATTCCTTCTTTTTTTTAATATTTTTGATATTAATATTTTTGCCATGGTTTTGGTATGAAAATATTATTAAATAAATTAACCACATATCTATCAGTTGTGCCTGCTAGATAGTCACATATAATATCTTCTATCTCACAATCCATACCCTTATAGCTCCTCAAATGTTCTTCTGACAGGGAATTTATATTTTTAAAATAATACCTATAAAGTTGTTCCAAAACATACTCCGCTTTTGATTCCTCAGATTTCGCATTTTTATTTAAATATACATTTTCAAACATATAATCTCTTAAGATATTTGTAGCATTGGAAACATTTGGGCTCATAGACACACTATTTTTTTTAATACTATATTTAATTATGTCTAAAATCATAGTATTTATTCTTCCGCCATGTGTATTTCCCAATATTTCTATACATTCTATGGGTAAATCATCTTTTTGTATAACTCCTGCTCTTATTGCATCATCAATATCATGATTTATATATGCTATCCTATCTGCAAACTTTACAACTTGTCCTTCTAGTGTCTGGGATTTATATTCTCCTGAGTGGTTTCTTATGCCTTCTCTCACTTCAAAAGTTAAATTTAACCCTATCCTATTATCTTTATGTTCTAAGAAGTCTACCACTCTTACAGACTGCTCATTATGTCTAAATCCTTTAGGATGTAATCTATTTAACACTCTTTCACCCGTATGTCCGAATGGAGTATGTCCTAAATCATGTCCCAATGCTATTGCCTCAATTAAGTCTTCATTTAATTGAAGTGATCTTCCTATGGTTCTACCTATTTGAGAAACTTCTAATGTATGGGTTAATCTTGTCCTAAAATGATCACCTTCAGGCGCAATAAAGACCTGGGTCTTATGCTTTAAACGTCTAAATGCTTTGGAATGTATAATTCTATCCCTATCTCTTTGGAAATCAGTCCTTATGGTGCATTTCTCCTCAAAATCTTTTCTTCCTTCAGAATCTTTACTAAGCTTAGCATATTCAGATAATATATTTTCTTCTGTTTTTTCAGTTCTAACTCGTATATTCATGTATATACCCCTTAAATTCGTAATAAATACCTTTAATATATATATACAACATAAATTTCAATAATCCTTCTTTTATAATTAATTATCTTAGAAAATATTTGAAAAATTTTTATTGAAGAATATAAAAGCTCTAGTAAGTTTTTCCTGAAACCTTTTAGGCAAGTCTTAAATTTAAAAATATTGATATACAACTTCCATATTCGTTATAATGAAAAAAAGAAGTGCTAATAGCAACACTTCTATTCTATGATTTTATCACCAAGATTTTTTTTCATATGTTCAATAACAATAGCAGCTGTTTCCTCAATGGCTTTATGTGATACATCTATTACAATGCATCCCAGTTTTTCCATTATTTCTTTAGAATACTCCAACTCTAGATTTATTCTCTCTAGATTGGCATAGCTTGCATTATCATCTAGCCCTAAAGCTTTTAATCTTTCCTGCCTTATCTCATTTAACTTTACAGGGTTGGCAACTAGACCTATAATTCTTCTCTTATCCTTTTGAAACAATTCAGCAGGTGCTGATACCTCAGGAACTAAAGGCACATTTGCTACTTTAAAATTTTTATGGGCTAAATACATACTTAATGGAGTTTTTGAAGTTCTGGAAATGCCTACAAGAACAACATCAGATTTCTTTATTCCTCTAAAATCCTTTCCATCATCGTATTTTACAGCAAACTCAACTGCTTCAACTTTTCTAAAATAATTCTCATCTAATTTTCTAATTAATCCGGATTCTCGTTTTGGTTCATATCCGAGAACTGATTCAATGGCATCTAGAGCTGGAGTCATTAGATCAACTGTGGGAATATTTAGTTCTATTCCTTTAGAAATGATAAAGTTTCTTAAGCTCTCAATAACTATGGTGTAAACCACTACACTTTGCTCATTTTTAGCTTCTTCAAACATTTCCATTATTTGGTCTTCAGCAGTAATAAAAGGGAATCTTTTAACTTCATATTTACCTGAATTAAATTGGCTCAAAGCTGCACGAGATAATAACTCGCCAGTCTCTCCTATAGAGTCTGATAATACATAAATAGTTAAGCTCTTATCCACAAATTTACCCCCTTCATTCATTTTTGCCAAGCTCCACAAATAATCTTGTTATTGTAGTCTTTGTAATTCTACCAACTACCCTGTAGTTTTTTTCAGTAGTACCTAATTCTTCCACTACAGGCAAACTATCTATTTCGTGATCGATTAGTTTAATTGCAGCATTTAATATACTATCATCTGCATCAATATATATTATATTTGGCATTCTAGTCATAATCATTCCTATGGGCGCCTTATTTAAGTCCATACCACCTATGGCATTTCTTAAGAAATCCTTCCTCGAAACAACACCAGCTAGATACCCTTTATTTGTTACATAAACTGATCCAACATCCTCTAAGAACATTAAAACTATTGCGTCGTATAAAAAAGTAGATTCATCTACTACTACTGGTACTGATTTCACATCTGATACCTTTATGCTCTTAATCTTCTCTGAAATATAGGATAGGCTTGTCTTGCCAGTATAAAAATATCCTACCTTAGGCCTTGCATCTAATATTCCAGACATAGTTAATATGGCCAAATCTGGCCTTAGGGTTGATCTTGTTAAGTTTAATTCAGAGGCAATAGACTCTGATGTAATAGGTTGACCTCTCTTTACTATATCAATAATCTTTTCTTGTCTCTCATTTAATTGAAGAATGGACTTCACCCCCAAGTACATACACGAATAACAATTGAAATCCTATTTATTTACTATTTTTGACAAATCACATATTTGTATCATAGAATCATAAATCTTTTTTAATAAACCAAGTCTATTGATTCTTATTTTTTCATCATCTACCATTACCATAACTTTATTAAAGAAATTATCAATTGGACCTTTTAATGTAACTAAGTAATCTAAAGCTTTATCATATTCTTTCTTTTCTATTGAACTCTTTATCTTATCTTCAACATTATTAAAGCTCTCATATAATTCTATTTCTTCTTCAGTTAATAGATCCCTATATACTTCAGATGATGTTGCTTTTTCAGCTAAGTTTGAAACCCTGTTAAATGCTGATAATATTTCAGATGATTCTTCTTTTTTAAGCCATTCATTTAGCTTATTTGCTCTTATTTTCATATCATAGATATTATCTATATTAGCTACAATTATGGCATCTACAATATCATACCTAATTCCAATGTCCATGAACATATTTCTTATTCTTCCAATAAAAAATTCCATAATCTCATCTTTGACTTTGTTGTAATCAAATGCTAAGCCATTTACATCAACATACATATATAGGGCTGTCTCTACAATTTCATTAATTGATAAATTAAGTTTTTTATCAAGTATTATATTAATAATACCCAAAGCTTGCCTTCTTAAGCCAAATGGATCTTGAGACCCTGTTGGAAGAATGTTGATGGCAAATAATCCTGCAATAGAATCCATTTTATCAGCAATACTGAGAACAGATCCTGCAGTAGTAGTTGGAAGATCATCGCCTGCGAATCTAGGTAAATATTGTTCAAATATAGCTAAACTTACTATTTCATTCTCATCAGATGCCTTCGCATACTCCATACCTATTTTACCTTGCAACTCTGTAAATTCACTGACCATCTTTGTAACCAAGTCTGCTTTAGCTAGATATCCAGCTCTTTCTATGTTTTTTTCAGTTTCTTCTCCAACCTCAAGATAATCACTTATTTTATATGCTAATTTTTGTACTCTTTTTGTCTTGTCAAATAAAGATCCTAGCTTTTCTTGGAATACTATATTTTTCAAGTCCATTACATAAGACTCTAGTGGTTTCTTTATATCATCCTTATAGAAGAATTTTGCATCTTCTAATCTAGCTCCTAGTACTTTTTCATTTCCTTTAATAACGGTTTCTATAAAATCTTCGTTTCCATTTCTTACAGTAATAAAATATGGTAAAAGTCTTTTTTTATCATCTAGAACAGGGAAAAATCTTAAATGTTCTTTCATTGGCGTAACAACAACATCTATTGGTAGAGATAAGTATTCTTCCTTAATCTTACCTATGATAGGTGTAGGATACTCAACTATATTAGTTACCTCATCTAAAAGGCTTTCATCCTGTTGCAAATTTCCACCTTTTTCTTTAGCAAGTCTTTCTGATCCATATTTTATAATTTCTTTTCTCTCTTCTTGATCTACTATTACATAATTCTCTCTTAATTTTTCCATATATTCATCAACATTATTTATCTCAATTCTACTGCTCCCTAAAAATCTATGGCCTTTTGTAATATTAGACGCCTTGATACCTTCTAAATCAAAGGGTACTATTTTATCACTTAATAATGAAATCAACCATCTAATAGGTCTTGCAAATTTAATGGATTTTCCGCCCCATCTCATTGACTTAGGAAAATTAATTGATTTGATTATATTAGCCATATTCTCACTTAGAATATTCTCTATAGTTTTTCCTTCCTTTACAATATCTGCATAAACGTATTCTTCTCCGTTATATGCTTCAACATAAATGGAAGCTATATCTATTCCTTGGCCTCTCATAAATCCCATTAATGCTTTTGTAGGGTTATCATCTTGATCAAAAGCAATTCTTTTAGCAGGTCCTTTTACTTTGTCATTTATGTTTTCTTGTTTTTCCCCTAAACCTTCAATTATTAATGTCAGTCTTCTCGGTGTAGAATATAGTTTCATATTGTCATAACTAATTCTTTCTTCTTTTAGCAATCCCTGAGTATTTGACTTCAATTGTGCTAAAGCATCCCCTACAAGCCTTGCTGGAAGTTCTTCTACGCCTATTTCAAGTAAATAATTTTTACTCATTTGTATAACCCTCCTTTTTTATTAAAGGGTAGCCCATTTCTTTTCTTTGCTCAATATATTTTGATGCTACAAGCCTAGCTAAAGTCCTTACTCTACCTATATAATTTGTCCTCTCAGATACAGATATTGCACCTCTTGCATCTAGTACATTAAATGTATGGGAGCATTTAAGTACATAATCATAGCTCGGTAGCACAAGATCTTCCTCAATTATCTTTTTTACTTCTTCTTCATAAGTATTGAATAATCCCTTTAGAACATTAACATCAGCCTTCTCAAAACTATAAACTGAATGCTCATATTCCGCTTTATTAAAAATATCTCCATAAGTTAAGTATTCATTCCATTTTATATCAAATATATTATCTACATCCTGTAGGTACATTGCAATTCTCTCTAATCCATATGTTAGTTCTGCAGACTCCAATTCACAGTTAATACTACCTACTTGTTGGAAATATGTGAACTGCGTAATCTCCATACCATCTAACCATACTTCCCATCCTAACCCCCATGCTCCCAAGGTTGGTGCTTCCCAATTATCTTCAACAAATCTAATATCATGTTTTAAAGGGTCTATACCTATTGCTCTTAAACTATCCAAGTACATTTCTTGCACTTCTTCAGGTGAAGGTTTAAGAATTACTTGA
>CAZIII010000023.1:11080-20573 GCA_964539425.1 uncultured Tissierellaceae bacterium
GCATCTGCAGGTCTTCTTGAAGGCTCTACATATACTACCTTCCATGGCTCTGGTCCAAGGGATCTAAGAAATGTGTGGGGACTCATTGTACCCGCACCTTTTTCCATATCATATGGTTCTAATATGGTACATCCTTTACTTCCCCAATAATCTAGTAATTTCAGCATTAAATCCTGAAAATACATATAAAAACCTCCTTATATACAATTTATGGACTCAAAAAAACCTCTACATCCCCATAGGGACGAAAGGTTACTTCCGCGGTTCCACCCTATTTAATACCTTACTATAAGGTATTCACTTAATAAAGTATACTCCGAAGTGCCTTTCATCAATAATAATAATTATATCCAGCTCCCACCATTCTAGACTCTCTTAAATAATTATATCTAATGTTTTCTTCATCATCGTATATTAATACATTTTATCTGTGATTTATAATTTAGCAAAATTTGATTTTTTTGTCAAGTATATAGTGGCTAAATATATAATTCTATAAGAGAAATTTCATCATATTTAATGAATTAAACATTTTTCTATCTATATTAAACAATATATATTCTACAATAATATCATGCAATTTATATAAAACTTCCTTCGGAGCATTTACATCCCCAGCTGTCTCCAAAGGAGTATATAATAAATCATACAGTACTTTAACCATATCCTTATTCATGTAATTAGTACTAGAATTTACACCAATACAATTTGAGCAGATTATACCTCCTTCTGAAACACTAAAACTAATCTTTCTCATATCTGTGCTCCCACATAATACACATTTGTCCAAATATGGTTTATATCCTAAAAAAGATATAAATTTAAGCTCATAGGCTAAGATAAATTTGAGGAAATCTCTATCCAAAGAACTAAGTACCTCTAATCCCTTTTTAAAAAGTAAAAAAAGTTTTTCGTTTTCTTGCTCTTCTGGCATTGACTTGTCAACTAACTCTAACATGTAAGATCCTAAAGTTATTCTCTCCATCTTTTCTCTTATGGCATAAAAGGAATTAATTATATCTCCTTGATTAAGATAAAAAAAACTTTTACCTCTATATAACTGATATTCATTATATGAAAATGGTTGTGTATTAGCTATTATCCTAGATTTAGCTTTATATGCGCCTCTGGCTAAAACAGTTATTTTTCCATACCTATTAGTATAAATATTTAAGATCTTAGATGTATCCTTGTATCTCATCTCTTTGAGTACTATTCCTTCTGTTTTTAACATGTCTTTACCCTAATTATTTATATCCAAAATACTTTACCTTGTTGTCTCGTTCTCTCCAATTTTTCTCTACCTTAACCCATAATTGAAGATTTACTTTAGTATCCATTAATGACTCTATATCTATCCTGGCTGTCTGTCCTATTTCTTTTAATTTTGCACCATTTTTCCCAATTACTATACCCTTATGAGATTCTTTCTCACAATATATATTAGCAAATACATCAATAATGTTTTTATTTCCTCTTTCTTTTACACCATCTATTTCTACATATATTCCATGGGGAACTTCTTCATCTAAGTTTAATAGAGCTTTTTCCCTTATTATTTCGGCTATAATAAAACGTTCTGGCTGATCTGTAATCATATCCTCAGGAAAATATTGAGGACCCTCTGGTACCATGTTTCTCAATACTTCAATATACCTATCTATATTGTCATTATTCATAGCAGATATAGGTATTATCTCCTTGAATAAATCCATTTTACTATATTTATCAATTAATTTTAGTACTTCATCTTCATTAAGCCTATCAGTTTTATTGATTAATAAAACAATAGGTGTAGATATTTTTCTAATATCTTCAATTATCATACTATCCATTGCGCCAATTTCCAAGCTATCATCTACCATAAATGTAACTATATCAACTTCTTCTAATGTACTCCTTGAAATCTTAAGCATATATTCTCCCAGCTTATTTTTGGGCATTTGTATACCTGGTGTATCAAGGAATACAATCTGACAATTTTCCTCAGTATATACTAATTGGATTTTATTTCTTGTAGTCTGTGGTTTATCAGATATTATTGATATTTTTTCCCCAATTACTTGGTTAAGCAAAGTTGATTTCCCAACATTTGGTCTTCCTATG
Source organism: uncultured Tissierellaceae bacterium (assembly GCA_964539425.1). Classification (GTDB taxonomy): domain Bacteria; phylum Bacillota; class Clostridia; order Tissierellales; family Tissierellaceae; genus JAVKTS01. Next base: position 13,187 of record CAZIII010000023.1, read on the forward strand.
ACTGTTACAAACCCTGATTTATACATTTCTATCACTCCTAGTTTTTGCTACTTCCAAATCTTCTGGTCCAAAGCTATGGGGTAGTAGGTCTTCTAATTTATACTCTCTATATTCATCTTCTGATTTAGCTATAATAATTGTAGCATCTTTACCAAATTCTCTAATTACCTGTCTGCATACTCCACAAGGGTAGGTAAAATCTGTATCTCCTACTATTGCTATGGCTTTTACCTTTTTATGCCCTTCTGATACTGCTTTAAATATTGCAGTTCTCTCTGCGCATAAAGTAGGTGAATAGGATGATATCTCTATATTGCATCCAGTAAATATTTCATCATCTTCTGTAATTAGAGCTGCTCCTACATGAAAGTTTGAATACGGCACATAAGCCATTTTCTGAGCCTCTAATGCTTTTTTAATTAATTCCTTTTTATCCATAATGTACCTCCTCCTAGCACGTGATTGATACATGCATTTTAACTTCTAATTTGTAAATAGAAGAGAAATTGAAATTCATAATTTTATCAACTTATCTAATCATTATTCAATTACAACCTCTGTTTTTGGTTCAATTACTTGTATCCATGTAACTCCTGGGTTTAATACTAGTTCTTCACCCTCTAGAGTATAATATATAGTTTTGGTCTTTTTTGATTCTTTTACCCATTTTATTTCTATTGCATTTCCATGGGTTATGTATTTCCCTTTACCTTCTCCTACTAATTGAATTTCTAGTCTACCTTCATTGTCTAATACCTTAGTCTTCGCTTCTTGGATTATAATATTCTTAGCTACAATTGGAGTTGAGTCTATCTCATCTATATGTAACTCTCCATCCTTAGTCCTTACATACAATTTTTTCTCTTCATCATAGTTATACTCAGTGGTGTTGTTTTTTCTATATAGAATTGTAAGTTTATTTGCTATACTACCTTCTATGTCTGATTCATCTTCTTTGAATTTAAAAGGAGTATAATCACCCATATCCTTAAATTTTCTTTCCTCTTGAGTTTTCCTTAGGGCTTCCATGCTTGAATACAAATTATTAGGTGCTTTTTTATGAGATTTTCTCCAAAAGACTTTGTTTGAACTAGTTAAGCCATCTATATCAGCTACCTTCAAAGTTTTAATATCAGATAAGGCTTGTGTGCTTCCCCCTACATGTACATAAATCCCATCATATTCTAATGCTGTTGCTATAAAATATGGTCTAGCAGATCTAATTGGTCCAATAGATTCAGGTTCATTTACAAGATATATACCCATATATCTTGTATAGGGAGCTTCCACTAAAAATTCATATACTATTTCAGCGTCTTTTAACCCTGCTTGCCATCTTGCGCGATGATGATTGTCAAACATAATTGCAATTGGACGCCTATTTACTTTTTCTTCAGGGAAATATATTCCACTAAGTGGTGAAGGTATACCTTCCTTCACAGGTAATTCTTCTATAATAACTTCTTCGTCTACTTCTTCTACTTCTTTATTGTTCTCTACTACAACGGTTTCATCCACTGGAGTTTTTTTACAACCTGTTCCGATTATTGCTATTAACATTACTATTATTATTATATTTCCCTTTAGTTTCAATTTACTTCCCCCTTATCCTATGATTTGAAACACTAATACTCCTATTAAAATCCCTAATATTCCTCCAAACACCACCTCAAGAAAAGTGTGAATTCTACCTTCTATCCTACTTTCTCCAACTAAAACGGCTAATCCATAGCTTAATGTGGTGACTAAAGTGTTTACTGACAAAAAAGATATTATTGTTGCTATGCAAAATGCCAATGCTGAGTGACCGCTCACTGTCCCCCCTTGAAAATGAGTTCCTCTACCCTTATAAAATAATGCTTTAAAACCTACTGTTAGTATAATGACAATTAGTATAGCAACAAAGGTAAGATGAGGAGGTGACTGTCTGATCTTTGATAATAATATACCTGAATAAGAATTCAACCTATCAAAGAAAAGAAGATATCCTACTACAATAGAGTTTATAGCTGCAATAAGAACTGCTCCAGCAGCTACATCCTTTACTAGACGCGCTAAGGGATGATATTCATTTGTAATTAAATCAACTACCCTCTCAAGTGCAGTATTTATCATTTCAGCTACAACAACTAAAGATATGGCGAAAAGCAGAAGTAAAAATTCTGTTCTAGAAAAATCAAATAAAAGACTCAATCCTATGACAAGTAAAGCAATTAAATAATGTATTCTCATATTTTTTTCTGTTTTTAATGCAATAATAATCCCTGATACTGCATAATTAAAGCTTTCTATGAGATTGCGCTTATTCATTATACTTAATCCTCCTTAGAGTCCTTGAATACTTTAATTTTTTTCATTATTTCTTTCTCTTTTTCTCTCATAAATGATTTTTCTTCTTTCTCCATATGGTCATATCCTAATAAATGAAACATACTATGGGCTGTTAAATATGCTATTTCTCTATATAAAGAATGACCAAATTCATTAGCTTGTTCTAAAGCTTTTTCAACTGAAATAATTATATCTCCCAATAAAATAGGTCCCATTTCAATAAAATCATCATCCATAGGAAATGACAATACATCTGTTTCCTTATCTACATTTCTATAATCCCTATTTAACTCCTTAATTTCCTCATTGTCCACAAAGGAAACACTCACTTCACAATCTAATAATTGATTTTCAAAAACTAGAACTTCATTTATAACCTTTTCAATTATACCACTAATTTCATCTTCTATGATTACTTTATTTTGTCTGTTATCAATGTAAACTTCCATTATTCAGATGCCTCCATTTTAATTTCAATATTTGGATACTCTATTCTGTCATGATATATCCCAGTTAGTACATTAGTAAATGACTTAATGATTATTTCTATTTCCTTAAATGTAAGGTTGCATTCATCTAACTGTCTATCCTTTATCTTACCCTCTACTACCTTTCTTACCATATCATCTATCTTATCTTTTGTAAGGTCTTTAATAGACCTTACTGCCGCCTCTGAAGAATCTGCCAACATTACTATTGCTGCCTCTTTGCTTTGGGGTTTTTTCCCTTTATACCTGAATTCATCTATGGATATATTTATTTCCTTATCTAATTCCTTAGCCTTATGATAGAAATATGCTACAGCAGTATCTCCATGATGTTGATCAATGATATCCAATATTTCTTTCGGTAGACGGCCTTCTTTACCAATTACCATTCCATCACTGGTATGTGAGGTTATTATAGCAGTGCTTTGCATTGGTTGTAACTTATTATGAGGATTTTCCATGCCAAATTGATTTTCAGCAAAATAATATGGTCTTATTGTTTTTCCGATATCGTGATAATAGGAACCTACCCTAGTAATAAGTGGATTGGCTGATACAGCTTCTGCTGCTGCTTCAGATAAATTACCAACTAAAATACTATGATGATATGTCCCTGGAGCTTCTAGAAGCAGTTTTTTTAGTAAGGGCTGATTTGGGTTTGATAATTCCAACAATTTCAATGGAGTTAATACCGAAAAAACATTTTCCCATATTGGCAAAGAACCTAAGGTCATCATAGCAGCTATAATACCATTTAAAAGGCTATAGCTTCCTTCTAATAAGGAATTTATTCCTCTTATGCCCTCTGCTAACCCCATAGATCCTAAAGTCACCAAATTGATTACTCCAATTATTAAACCATTTAATAAAATATAATGTCTTTGTTCTTGTCTTATGGCAATAATTGCTCCGATACTACCAGATATAATGTGCATAGCAACAATGCTATTGTCCAATTTTAGAACAAAACCTAAATAAAAAGACAAAAATATATTAACTAATAATGCTAGTTTTGGATCAATAAGCATAGATATCAATAAGGGTGCAGCAGCTACAGGCATAATATAAGGAGATAGTGAATACAATCCCTTTGATATCAATATAGTTAAGATAACTATAATTAGCATAATTAATAGGCGATTATTATATAAAATTTCATTATTGAAGAAGTATATATATCCCATAACAATTGATATACCCAATAACAATAGTAGTATTATTCCTATAATAAGACTTATAGGTAGTCTATCATCATCTTTTAACAAGCCAGCTTCACCTATAAGATAAAGTTCCCTATCAGTAACTATAGAACCCTGAAATGCTATAATTTCATTTTCTTTTATAACTACTGTTTCTATTCTATTCGCAGCTTCTTCTTTCTTTCTTTGAGTTTCTGACTTGTCCAAAAACTCGTTAGCATTTATTGTAGCATTAAAAAGTGCTAAACCAAGTTCCTTTTCTTCTTCTTTCATGTCCAAGGATTCAAATGTTTTTACTAAGTTTTCTTTTTCATATTCAAGCTCAATTTCTTTAATACCAATTCCCATTACTTGATTAATTAAATCAAATAAAACATTTTCAAAGTTATTCAAAGCTTTATAATCCATTTTAATTGCAATGGAAATTTCCCTGGAACTAAGGCCAAGAGCTTGATTTTCTAAGAATATCTCTACTTTTTTATTGTGACTAATACTCTCTTGGGATTTTACATCTCTTGCCGTATCTAAAAAATCTTTAATGGAGTTTTTCATAGCCATTTGTATAGAAGGTGAAATACGATATATTGGATCAATTTTATTCATTGCCTCAGTCTTTAGGTCTTCAGTAATATATTTATCTTCTAAATCCTTTGTAGCCCTAATAGTAGAGGGTAGAATGTCTCCAATCCTTAGATTAAGTTTGTTAGTCTCTAATTTGTGAATTGTTATAAAAAAAAGGATTGCTGTAAAAAGAAAAAGCAACAACCCATTATATAATCTTTTATTTCCTTTGAATAACATTTTTTTTAAGTCCATAGGTTTCCCCCCTTATGGTTTACACTTTAGTATTTTCAAATTTATCGTAAGCTTCAATGATCCTTTGGACTAAAGGATGTCTTACAATATCATTTTTCATTAAATATATAAAATCTATACCCTTTACATTATTCAAAATCTTTGTTATTGTCTTTAATCCTGACTCCTTACCCTTAGGTAAATCAACTTGTGTTATATCTCCAGTGATAATTGCCTTTGACCCAAATCCAAGTCTTGTTAAAAACATTTTCATTTGTTCGTTTGTTGTGTTTTGTGCTTCATCTAATATAACATATGCAGAATCTAAGGTTCTTCCTCTCATATATGCCAAGGGTGCTATTTCAATCATACCCTTTTCCATATATCTCAAATATGATTCTGTACCTAGTATATCAAATAATGCATCGTAGATAGGCCTTAAATATGGGTCTACTTTCTCTTGAAGATCACCAGGTAAAAATCCTAAACTTTCACCCGCCTCTACAGCTGGCCTAGTGAGTATTATCCTGCTTACTTCTCTATTTTTAAAGGCCTGCACTGCCATAGCAACAGCTAAATATGTCTTTCCAGTACCTGCTGGTCCTATTCCAAAAACTATATCATTTTTCTTTATGGCATCTAAGTATCTTTTTTGACCTAAGGTCTTTGGTTTGATGCTCTTACCAGATGCTGTAACACAAACCACTTCTTTTAACAATTCTTTTACATATTCACCTTGACCTTCTAAAACTAGTTGTATTGAATATCTTATATCCTGTTTATCAAGTTTCTTTTGAGACTTAACTATCTCTATTAAATTATAAATCAGTTTCTCTCCTAAGTCTATAGATACTCTGTCACCATATAGTTTTATTTCTCCTTCTCTAATTACAATGTCTATATTTAATTCATTCTTTATTAGATTTATATTCTCATCAAGGTCACCAAATATTTCTCTAATTATATTTTCACTTTCTATTAAAATACTGTTTTCTTCTATATTATTAGTCAAACTTAATCCTCCCTAGTTCCTATTATTTGTTTTCTTCCAATATCCTCTATGGTTTCTATTATCACTTGAGTTATCAGTAAATTTTCATCTACTTGGTGCCTAACATTTTTAGATTGGATTTGAGCATTTGCTGGCAATTCTTTGCTAATCTCTTTAGTAGCCTCTATTTGAGTTGATTTCTTGAGAAAGTCAATATTCTGCTTTATTTCTTTAACTTCTACCTCCCTATACTCGTAATTAATTATTTTTATAGGGAAATCGATCTCATATTTTCCTAAATCTATTAAATCCTTCTCAATTATAAACTCCTTGTAATTAGCATATGGAATATCACCCTTTAAAAGCTTGATACCTTTATCCTTAATCTTGATACCTTTTTGCTTATATGTTTTTCCTGTATATTTTTCCTCATACTTAATTATTGGTTCTTTCAATATATGACTATATCTAGTCAGAGCAATTACTTCTCCTTCAGCATGGACCAATATGTTTTCATTTGAACTTTCATTAGTTAGTATACCCGTAATTAATATGTCTCCTTCATTAACTATTTCTCCTTTTTCTACAAAAACTTTGCCATTTATTGGGGTTGCTTTTACTATTACACCTTTTTTCTTGGCAACTACATGACAAGGATAAGATTTATCTATTTTTTCTGGAGGAAGATCCTGTTCCTTAACCTCTATAATTAGTTTTGTCCCTTTAATATTTACGGATATAAATGAAAAATAATCATAATTATCAATCATTAGGTTTTTTATAGTTTCTTTTTCAAAGAGATATTTAATTTTACCAATGGATATATCATTTTCTTTGAGCAAAGAAATTATTTCTTCCCTAGGAGTTTGTTCATTACCAATTATTTCTATTCTCCAAATCGTTGAAGTTAACAAAATTGTTGTAAGTAAAAAAAGCATAAACCCTATTGCTAACATCTTTCTTTCTTTAATCTTCATCAATAAAAATGGAAACCCCTTTTTTTCTTGAATCTCCACTCTACATCCTACTTTTTTTACTATATTTTTTAATTCTTTGAATCCTTTCGTTGTAGACTTCATTTCAAGTACAATATGGCTTTCTCGTTTTATATCCCATAGATATACATCATATGTAGCTGCAAGATTTAATAGTCTCTCCAATGTAAGTCCCTCAACCCTAATAATAACATATCCCTTAAAATAATTCCATGTTTTTATAGCTAGCATATCAACACTCCCTAGCTGATTATTTCTATATTTTCAATCAAACCTACAATAATTATTTCCTCTGAAAGTATGGTTTTTATCTCCAATTTTTCTCCCTTTATTTTGAATACTCCTGATTTAGTATTTATTCTGATTGTTTCTTGTGTATATTCAATAATGCCTTTATGGTTAAGCAAAGAAGCCTCTATATTACCAATCACAGTCAATCTGGGAAAGTCCATCATTATATCCATCGGTAATTCTAAAGCTTCAGTAATGCTGTGTTTTACATTTTCTATCTGTCTCTTCATCATTATCCCTCCTATTAATTCTATGTATAAAATATATGGACTATTCCATTTTCCATAGTTTCGCAAC
>CAZIII010000024.1:0-20187 GCA_964539425.1 uncultured Tissierellaceae bacterium
TATACTTTTTATTACATGCCTCTTATCCTTCAAGGAATTAGATTCATATATTCTCAGTTTTAATGAACAAGCTCCTATTATCATCTATACCACCTCTACTATAGGTTAAGCATTTTTTTATATTTTAGACTAAAATATGTAAAAGAAAAGGGGAGAATATTCTCCCCTTTAGATTATTTTAATATATTCATCTCTTTTCCAACTGCTTCAAATACTTCTACTGCTCTGTCTAGTTGTTGGGAATACTATAGCTGATACGAAAACTCCCTTTTCAAGTAGTTTTCTACTGAATTCCATTGTTTTAGCTTCGTCGCCTATGATTACAGGAGTAATTGGTGTTTCACTATGTCCAGTATTGTATCCAAGGTTGCCGATTTTTGATTTCCAGTATTTTGCATTATCCCATAGTCTGTCAGTATACTCTGTTGATTCCATTAGCATAGTTATAGCTTCTGTAACTGCTCCAACAGCTGCTGGTGGCATTGATGTACTGAATAATGATGGTCTTGCTCTATGACTTAACCATTCGTATACAGTTTCGGAACCTGATATATATCCTCCTACTACTCCGATAGCTTTTGAAAGACAACCCATTGAGAAGTCTACTCTACCATGTAGTCCAAAATGGTCAATAGTTCCTCTACCACTGTTACCTAATACTCCTGATCCATGGGAGTCATCTACATAGGTCATAGCTTCATATTTTTCAGCTAATTGAACTATCTCTGGAAGTTTTGCTATATCTCCATCCATAGAGAATACACCATCAGTAATTACTAAGATATTTCTATACTTATTTCTAGCATCTTTCAAAACTTCTTCTAAACTATCCATATCGGAGTGTTTGTAAATTCCTTTAGCAGCCTTTGATAATCTACTACCATCTATAATAGAAGCATGATTTAATTCATCAGATATTATTATATCTCCAGCTTCTGTAACTGCTTGTATTGTTCCAGCGTTACAGTTAAAAGCTGATTGGAATAAAAATGCAGATTCGTCTTTTTTAAATTTCGCTAAAAGTGCTTCTAGATTTTCGTGGATATCCATGTTTCCTATTATAGTTCTAACAGCACCTGTACCTGCTCCATATTTTTCTACAGCTTCAATAGCAGCTTTTTTAAGTCTTGGATGATTAGCAAATCCTAAGTAGTTGTTTGAAGATAAGTTAATTACCTTTTTACCATTTAGTATTACTTCAGCTTGACTTGGTGTTTCTAATACAGGTAGTTTCCTATAAACACCATCTTTTTTAAGCTCTTCAATTTTTTCTTTTAAGAAATTTAATTCATGAACATTAGACACAATAAAACCTCCCATTTTTTCTAATATGTAATACAAACATATTATAACATAGATTTATTATTTATTGGATAGCCTTGTTAAAAAAATATTTACTATTGCCCATTCTGCATAATCCTTTATCATTGGATTTGAGTCATTTAGCTGTGATACAAGTAAATTCAAAGTTTCTTCCCTCTTCATATTACCTAAGGCAATTATAGCATTTCTATTTAATACATTCTTCCCCCTCCAACTTCCTGCCATTTCTCCATATTTGTCCTTAAATTCTCTATTGGACATAAATAATAATTCTTCAATATTTATATATCCATTTGTTAGCCTTGGAACAAATTCTATGTGACTGGATTTCTTTACATCTTTATTTTTTGGACATACCAATTGGCAGGTGTCGCAACCATATATTTTTACTCCCATCTTTTTTCTAAGCTCAATGGGTATATTATCTTTTGTTTGAGTTAAATAGGAAATGCATCTTTTGGGATTTAGCCTATATGGTTCTTCTAAGGCTCCTGTAGGGCAAGCTTTTATACAAAGATTGCAATCTCCGCAGTCTTCTTCAACTTCTTCACTAGAATCTAAATCCAAATTAGTTAGGATATACCCTAAGAATATAAATGACCCATAGTCATGATTTATAATAGAGCAGTTCTTTCCATAATACCCTACACCTGCCTTCTTAGCCAGTTCTCTGTCAATCAAAGGTCCAGTATCTACAAAATATTTATATTCAAAATCTGTGATTTTCTTTATTTCTTCAATCAGATTTCCCATTTTTTCTTTTAATACCTTATGATAATCAATTCCCCAAGTAGATTTAGAAAGCCTCCCCAAAACAGCAGGGATTGTTCTTTTTATTTGGTCATATGAAGCAGTGGAGACAGTCCCTTCTGTTTCATATGAAAGACCTATAACTATGATAGATTTACAATTTGCCATAGTAAGCTTAGGGTCTATTCTCTTGTCTATATCCTTTTCCTCAAACTCTGTTTGGATATTATTATCTCTACGATATATTAAATAGTCCTGGATATTATTCAAAGGTAATGCATCTGTGAAATCACAGATATCTATATTAAGTTCTTTTGCTTTCTCAATGATAAATTTATTTAGTTGACTCATATACTTTCCCTTCTTATTAAGCGATTATTTATATATAGCTTCTATATTTTATAGTATAACATAATGTCATATTTTTTTAACTATTTCAAATTAATTAATTATGTTATAATTGAGTTTAGGATAATAAAAGATAAATTATCTAAAGAAAGGAAGTAAATCTATGTTCAATCTAAAAAAGAAAGCTTATAAGAAATTTGACTATATATTATTTTTTACCACCTTGGTCCTATGTGCTTTTGGTCTGGTGATGATTATGAGTGCTACTCTAAGTTATGGAACCATGGGTCAAGTTAGATCTCAAGGTATAGCCACAGGACTAGGATTATTTGCTATTATAGTATTAGTTTTATTAGATTACCAGTTTTTAGGAAAGTTATACATACCTATATATGTAATGTGTAATGTTTTATTAGCTGCAGTACTTATTTATGGAACAGGTGCATCGGATTGGGGGGCAGATTCTTGGCTTACCATAGGACCTATTACATTTCAACCAGCAGAATTTGTGAAAATTGGATTAATTATTTCTCTAGCAAAATTTATAGATAATAATAAGGAGAATTTAAATGATCCTTTTACCTTGTTAAAGATTTTGGTATTTGCATTTGTGCCAGTTATATTGATACTCCTTCAACCTGATGCTGGTACTGCCATGGTATTTGCATTTTTTATAGCAGCAATGCTTTTTATTGCAGGGGTAAAGTGGAAATATATTGGATATGCTTTTTTGATTGGGCTTTTGAGTCTTCCAGTTCTATGGTTTAGACTAGATCAATTTCAAAAGAACCGTATTTTCAACTTCCTTGATCCTGAAAGAGATACTTCCAATACTGGATATCAAGCAATGCAAGGTAAGATTGCCATAGGATCCGGAAAAATCTTTGGTAGAGGTTTGTTTGAAGGTGTACAAACTCAATTTAACTATATTCCTGAGAAACAAACGGATTTCATATTTGCAGTAATTGGAGAAGAATTAGGTTTCATTGGTGGAGTAGGCCTGATTTTCCTATACCTTGTGCTACTAAGTCGATTTATAAATATTGCTAAGAAATCAAATGATTTATTTGGGTCCCTTATGGTGGTTGGTTTTGCAGCAATGTTTATATTCCATATATGGGAAAATATTGGTATGACCATAGGACTAATGCCTATAACAGGTATTCCGCTTCCATTTATAAGCCATGGAGGAACCTTTCATCTAGCAAATCTAATATGTATAGGAATTATATTAAGTGTAGGAGTTCATAGAGAAGAATTAAGTTTTTAATTTTTCTCTATTATTTTTTTATTTTAGTACCTTGCATTAAAAGGTAGCATATGATATATTGTACTTAATAAAATAATAAGGAGAGAAACCTATGAATATTCAATTTAAAAAAGGCGTGCTAGAATTATGTGTTCTTTCCTTGCTTGACAGAAAAGATTTTTATGGTTATGAGTTAGTAGAACATATCTCAAAGTTCATTAATATTTCTGAGGGAACTATCTATCCCTTACTTAGAAAATTCAGGACTGAAGGATATGTGACTACTTATTTGGAAGAATCCCAAGAGGGTCCTCCAAGAAAATACTATAAATTGACTTCACGTGGTGAGGAAGTTTTTGAAGAATTAGAAGTTGAGTGGGAAAGTTTCATTGATGGAGTAAATAGTATATTAAGGGGGGAAGTAAAATGAATAGGAATGAATATTTAGAAGGGTTAAAAATATCATTACATGGACTTCCTATGGATGAATTAAAGGATATTTTATCAGATTACCAGGAGCATTTTGATATAGGGATTTCCAAAGGTAAATCTGAAGAAGAAATATCTAAGGAATTAGGTGATCCGAAAGAAGTTGCTAATAATTATAAAACAACATATAGACCTACTTATAGTGATAATAATAATACTAGTAATCAAAATGATAAGACTAGAAAGTTGCTAATTTCTCTATTATTGGTGTTCTTTAACTTAATTATAGTCTTACCCCCTTTTCTAGGTTTGGTGGGACTTCTATTGGGGCTATATCTAGGACCTATTGGTATAATTGTTGGTGGAATTGTAGCTTTTTTTGGATCTCCACTTGTGCTCTTTACTCCTATACCATCTCCACATATTCTTACTTCATTAGCTTTTGGAATAGGGTTACTTGCACTAGGTTCTTTGGGAATAATATTAGCTATTTACCTTACAAAACTATTCTACAAACTTGCTGTAAAATATATACAATGGAACATAAAATTAATTAATAATTAGGAGGTCTATAATATGAATATAAGAAGATTAATACCAGTTTTAATAGGTGTTGTTTTGATTTCTTTTGCATTAGGTATATTTTCTTTGTTATATAATGACAACTATAGTTTTGCAAACATAAAATCAGGAAATTTTCTAAGCATAAAGTCTCGAGATGGAATAGTAAAAATAGGTACAGATGGTATAGAAGTTAAAGATGGAGATGACCATGTATCCATAGGTTGGGATGGAATTAATGTCAATGATGGCAAGGATCAGGTTAGAGTTGGATGGGATGGAATAAAGGTTGGGGAAGATGGTAAGTCTATATTTAATTTTGGTAAAAATTTTAAATGGTTTGGTATTGGGTCAAAGGATTTAAAATGGGAAACCATTGATGAAGAAAAATTTGCTGAAATAGAAGGAATAAATAATATATCAGTATCCTCTTCTTTTATAGATATTAAGGTTACTTCTGCAGATAGAGATAATGTGCGTATTTGCTATTATGGTACGATGAAATCAAATGTTGTACCTAGCTTGGAAGTAGATGTGATCTCAAATAAGTTAGATATAAAATTAAAGAATCCAAAATCAAATAGTTATTCAGTAGTGGATTCTGATGTTGTATTAGAAGTATTTGTACCGAAATCTTTTAATAGTGATATTAATGTATCTACTTCCTCAGGTGATATATACATGAAAGATTTATTGGGCAAAATTTTTAATATGAGCGCTAGCTCTGGACAAATGAAACTAGAAAATCTTCAAGGGGAATTATTAAACTTATCCACTTCCTCTGGTGATATTGGATTAGAAGATTTTATTGGCAATATAAATGTAACTAGTAGTTCTGGTGGAGTAACCTTAAATAGTTATAAAACAAGCGGAGATATGAAAATAGCTACTAGTTCTGGTGATGTATCCATTGGATTTGGTGATGATGCTAACTATAAGATAAGTGGAAGTACTTCTTCTGGAGATGTAGAATTTATTGGACCTGTTAGTCTAGAAAAAGACAGATCCGGAAATTTCCAACTTGGAATTGGTTCTGAAGAAAAATCTATTAATATCAATACTTCATCTGGTGATATAGTATTTAAGAAAAGATAGAATAAATAGTAATATCCAAGAATGCCTAAAGAATATAAAAGACAAGTTCCAGTTGATACATTCTAGAGCTTGTCTATTTTATTAGCTTTATTCAATATAAAAAACTTTATGATCATCAAGTCTGAAACAAGCCATTCTACCACTTTCATAGCAGTTGCCTGTATCTATACCTATTTTATCATTGTAAATATCATCTATCCAAATTTCATATGGTAATATCGATTCCCTTTCAAATACTTTATCTATATATTTCCTAGGTGAATGTCCAAATATGGTTATGAGATTATCTAGGGCTTTATTTTTAATAAAAATGTCCCTCACCCAAACCAACCTGTCCTTTTGTTCAATCAAGGCTTCTTCTAGACTCATATTGTTCATATTATCAAAAAGTCTAGTGGATTCAAATCCAGCATGAACCAATAAGTATTTGCCATCAACTATTTTATAATATGGTAATTGATCTATATACTCTAAAATTTCATCCTGTTCTTCTATAGTCCTATTAAAAAATCCATCAATAGTTGGTGAACAACCATTTCTACCCCATCTTTCTATTTGAACCTCATCCTCATATTTCAAAGAGTAAAGAAACATCTCATCGTGATTTCCCATAATTACTTCTATTTGCGGATGATTCATAACAAATTCTATGGTTTCAATTGGTTTTTCCCCTCTATCAACTAAATCTCCAATTATATAAAGAGTATCATTTTCGCAAAGTTCAATAGTTTCTATTAGTTTTTTTAATCTATCTAGTCTTCCATGTATATCACTAGTTACATATTTCATATATTATATTTCTCCTTTACAGGTAAGTAGAGTTTTACCTATTTAAGAACCAATCTATTAGCTCTGAACTTATACTAATTGATTTTCTATATTTACCAGGTATATCTTCCTTTGCGAACCATTTTGCATCTACTATTTCATCATTATCTACTTTTATATCACCCTCTAAATATTCAGCAGTAAATCCTATCATCATAGAATTTGGGAAGGGCCAAGGTTGAGAACCAAAATATTTTACATTTTGTATCTTTATACCTATTTCTTCGTAAACTTCTCTCATGACACATTGTTCAAAGCTTTCTCCCATCTCTACAAATCCTGCTACTACAGAATACATTCCTTCAGGAAACATTCTATTGTGGGCTAATAACAACTTATCTCCCTTTGTTACTGCTACAATAATTGCTGGGGCTGTCTTTGGCCACACCATATTATCACAGTTCGTACAAATCATAGCCCTATCATTTCCACTGGACTTCATTATCATCTGGGATCCACAGATTCCACATTTTTGATTCTCTCTTTCATGATTTAATAATAGTATAGCCTTAGCTGATACTAAAAAATCATCATGGCTTACCTGCTTTGAATATGTTCTCAAATCTATGAATTCATAACCTGAATATGTGCTTTCTTCTATTTCTCCGCAATAGCAATTCATTCCATCATAAGAACCTAAGCATTGGATGTACTTAATTTCTATGTCTAATTTCTCTATTACTTCCCTATTAGGGATTATATACGCATTATCCTTTACTTCTACTAGTATTCTATCTTTACTAAATAAATAAAATTTATCCTTGTTATACTCTTCACTCAATGGCTCCTTTGAAGGTTCAAATCTTATATATGTCTCCATTTTCTTATCCTTTCTAATTGTTTTTCTCTTGCAAGAAGCATTTTCTACATAAAGGCTCATATTCCTTTAATGCACCTATAACGATTCTCTCTTGATCATGAATTTTTCTATGGCTAACCCATCCATCTGTACCACATTTTACACAGACAGCATGGTGTTTGTATAAATAATCTGCAATAGGCATTAGTTCCTTCACTATCTCAAATGCTTGTCCTGAAAAATCAATGTCTAAACCTGCTAATATTACTGTTACATCTTTTGCCAAAAAACTATTAATAGCTCCTACTATATCATCTATTCTACCACCTAAAAATTGTACCTCATCTATGGCTATAACATCTGGATTGTATTCTTTACAATATTCTCTTATCTCAGATACATCGTTTACTAATACGGCATTTAAAGAGGTATTGTCATGCGTTCTTATTTCTGAATTTGTATATCTGGTATCGACAGATGGCTTAAATGCAACTGTCTTATATCCTGCTATATTAAATCTCTTTACATCCTTTTCTAAGCTGGAAGTTTTCCCAGAAAACATAGAACCTGTATGTATTATTAATTTTCCTTTGTATTGATGCAAATTTATTCCTCCCTTTAGTTTATTACTGAAAATATTATACCATTTTTTAATGCTTAGGACAAAATTATTATTTCTTGTAATTTCACATATTCCTTCCCTTGAGAATACAATAAAGTACTATATATTTAAATGGGGGAGGTATAGTATGGACGAAAAGATAGTAGTTGAAATTCATGATATAGGGATGATTTATCACAGTATAGAAGGAGAAACTCAAGCTATAAAAAATATAAATTTAAATATATTAGAAGGAGAAATCGTTGGAATAGTTGGCCCTAGTGGATGTGGAAAATCTACTTTACTATCCATAGTAGCTGGTCTCATTGAACCAAGTACTGGCAGTGTCTTTATAAATCAAGAGAAAGTAAGTAGGTCTAGTAGAAATATTGGATATATGTTTCAAAAAGATCAACTCTTAGAATGGAGAAATATTTTACAGAACGTTGTACTAGGACTGGAAATTCAAGGAAAATTGAAGCCTGAAGATTATATGAGGGCTAAGAAAATGCTTGAAAATTACGGCTTAGGTGATTTTATGCATTCTTACCCAAGTCAATTATCTGGAGGAATGAGACAAAGAGTTGCCCTTATTAGAACCCTTCTACTGGAACCTGACTTACTTCTATTAGATGAGCCTTTCTCTGCTTTAGATTATCAGACAAGACTGGCCATAGCAGATGAAATTGGAATTATACTAAGAGAGGAAAAGAAAACTGGATTGTTGGTTACTCATGATATCGCTGAGGCCATTAGTTTGTCGGATAGGGTTATTATACTTTCCAATAGGCCAGCCACCATAAAAGAAATAATCGACATTAAACTAACTTGCCCTGAAGGGAAACGCTCTCCTTTGAAATGCAGAGAAGCTCCTGAGTTCAGATATTATTTCAATAAAATATGGAAGGAGCTAGATGTCCATGTCTAAGAATTTAAACTCTAAAGAACATAAAATATATCTAAAAAATTTAAAAAGAAAAAGTAGAAATATCATCTTAACTCAAATAAGCATTTTGATTCTAGCCCTTTCCCTCTGGGAAATAGCTGCTCATTTAAATTGGATAGATACTTTTCTGACTAGTAATCCGTCAAGTATCTGGAAGTTGTTTGTTAAATATGTAAAACAAGGAGATATCTTTCATCATGTAGGTATTTCAGTTTTTGAAACTGTAGTAGGTTTTATTGGAGGAACTTTATTAGGTCTAATTGTTGCAATTGGTTTATGGTGGTCAGATTTTTGGGCTAGAGTCTTGGATCCCTATCTAGTAATGTTGAACAGTCTTCCTAAAACAGCCTTAGCTCCAATCATTATTATTTGGGTAGGTGCAGGTTATACAGGAATCATTGTAACTGCCATAACGATTTCAATTGTGGTAACAATCATGAATATGTTTGCTAGTTTCACTGCTGTAGATGAAGATCAAATTAGGCTTTTGAATACCTTTGGGGCTACAAAGTTGCAAATATTGCAAAAGGTAGTACTACCATCATCTGTCCCTACCCTCATTAGCACCTTGAAAATCAATATTGGATTATCATGGGTAGGTGTAATAGTTGGAGAATTCTTAGTTTCAAAAGCAGGTATAGGATATCTAATAGTCTACGGTGGTCAAGTCTTTAAATTAGATATTGTAATGATGAGTGTGTTTATATTAGCCATAATATCAGCTTTGATGTATAAAATCATCGCCATGCTAGAAGACAAATTTAAAAGATGGTAATAAATAAGTTTGGATTTTGGTGCCAGGCACCAAAATCCAAACTTATTAACCTTATTACTATTTATATTCTATTATTTCTATCTTTTCCATTATCACTGGTTCTACTGGTTTATCATTCATGCCAACTTTTACAGATGCAATTTTATCTACTATATCCATTCCTTCATATACTTGACCAAATACAGTATGTCTAAAATCTAACCATGGTGTTCCACCTAATTCTTTATAGGCATTTATTACATCTTCTGAAAAACCTGATCCTTCTCCAGCCTTTGCCATATCATCCATCATAGCTTTGTCTACAGATGTTTTTTGAACTATAAAGAATTGACTTCCATTAGTCCCAGGTCCTGCATTTGCCATTGATAAAGATCCTCTAAAATTGTGATAATTTAAATCAAATTCATCTTCAAAAGATGCTCCCCAAATGCTTTCTCCACCTCTACCACTACCATCTGGATCTCCACCTTGAATCATAAACTCATTCATTACTCTATGAAAAGTAACTCCATTATAATATCCATCTTTAGCATGAGTCTTAAAGTTTTCTACTGCCTTAGGTGCTACTTCAGGGAAAAATCTTACCTTTATCTCACCATAATTTGTAGTAATAATTCCTACTTCTTCACCTACTTGAGGTTGTTTTAATTGTTCTAATCCCATATCATTTCCTCCTTCAGTTTGTTCTGTATTGTTATTTTGTGTATCTTTTCCAACTTCCTCTACTTCCTTCTTGCAGCCTCCTGCCACTAAAAGTACTGATGAAATAAGTAATAATAGAAAAATCTTCATAGTTCTCTTGTTCATTTTTTCTCTCCTTATAACTTTATACTTTAAACAGAATACCATATTCTTTAGAGTTTGTACATATTCTATTTACTTTATACTCTATTTTAGAATACTCATTTTTATTCCTTATCATCAGATGAAAAATGATTATTGTTACTAGGTGGTATCTTTTCCCCCTCAAAAACAACACTAATGACCCCATGAATCTGGTAGATTTCCCTGTAAAAATTACTAATACTAAAGCTGCCAGGTAATTTCACTAAGAATCTTACTTTCATAATTCCGTCATCATCACTAAATTGATACTCATTGTCTAATATAGATATATCTTTAATTGAAACATAATGTTTACCAAATAAAGTTCCTAAATGACCAATTAGACCTGGTCTATTTGTACCTATGACTTCAATCGTCCTAAATTTTTTACTCAACATCCTTTTCTCAAAGCCGCCTAAGCTCATTAATGTTATTAAAACTATAGTCGCAGTAACTATTGCTCCTAAATAATATCCAGTTCCAATTGCAAGACCTATCCCAGCACTAACCCATAAGGATGCAGCTGTGGTTAAACCTTTAATATTGTTACCAGTTCTCATAATTGTTCCCGCACCAAGAAAGCCTATTCCACTAACTACTTGAGCTGCTAGTCTAGAAGGATCTCCACTTCCATTAGCTAGATGGGAAAATCCATCTATGGAAACAAGCATTATCAATGTTGAACCCAATGTAACTAAAATATGGGTCCTTAGGCCAGCTGGTCTATTATTCACTTCTCTTTCAGTACCTATTAATCCTCCCAATATGGCGGATAATATAAGCCTTATAACTATTTCAAATGTAGATATCATATACAAAACCCCTTAATAAAAATATGTAAAAAATATTTTCTTTGATTATTATACCCATATAATTTTATATTGTTACTATTTGTAATGAAGAATTTTTCATTTATGCTATAATATAATCTGGAGGTATATATATGAAAACTATAATCAAAAAATGTAAAGTCTGTCCTGTAGGATGTGATTTGGTCATAATTGAAGATGAAACTCAGCCTTCCAAGTATTCAATTGAAGGAAATAGATGTAATAGAGGAAGAGACTATGGTATCCAAGAAGTAGCTACGCCTTCAAGAGTCCTCACTTCTAGAGTATTACTTAAAAATGGGCCTATGGGTAGATTACCCGTTAAAACTAATGGCATCATTCCTGAAAATTTAGTTGATGAATGCATGAAGATTATTCAATCAACTGAAGTAACAGCTCCAATAAAAAAAGACCAAATTATTATAAAAAATATATTAAACACTGGTATAGATGTAGTAGCAGCTAGAAAAGTTCAATAAGTTTGGAAATCGGTGCCTGGCACCGATTTCCAAACTTATTTGTTGTGTAGTCCTTTTTTTAAGGCAAATATGAAAAGGATTGTTAAAATTATACCCTTAAATATAGTGCTAATACTCATACTCCACCATACTCCAGTCATTCCTAGTACTGTAGCTGATAGCAATATTGCTCCTGGGATTCTTAATCCATTTAGTACAATCCCTGTAACTGCTGGTATTTGAGTTCTTCCTAAACCATTAAATGCCCCTGCAGATGCTATTTCAATAGTTATAAAAAATTGTGAAAATCCTAAAATTCTCAAGTATTTTACCCCTTGTGCAATTGCTATCTCATCATCTGGAGTGAATATCTTAAATATAGGCTCCCCTGCAAATATGAGTAAAACAGATGCAAATATTCCAATTGTACCAACTATCTTAAGCCCTTTATAATATCCATCTTTGACTCTATTATAGTTTTTTGCACCATAATTTTGCCCAACAAAGGAAGCTATTGCTGTGGAAAATCCTTCAGCTGTCATCCATGATATTGATTCTATCTGAGATCCTATGGAGGAAACTGCCACTGGTATTGGTCCCCACTGTGCCAATATCTTTGTTAGTACCATTGATATTGATGCATGTGTTCCTGATTGTAAAAATGCTGGGAAACCTAATTTAACTATTTTCTTTAGATAATCTTTATTTGGTAATTTAAATAAATGCAAACGAGAAAAAAGAACCTTGTTTTTTCTTGATATACTTACATATATTATTGTAACAACAATCTGAGCTAATACAGTAGCAAATGCGGCACCCTTTATTCCTAATGCAGGCAAAGGTCCTATACCAAATATCAATATAGGGTCTAATATTATATTAGTTACTAATCCAATGGAATTTATTATGAAAGGTGTAATACTATTTCCCGTTGCATTGTAAATAGCTGAATAAATTGGATTAATAAAATGGAATATAAATCCTGAAGCCACAATTACTAGATAATTTATTGCCATTTTTATAGTTTCTGAATCACCTAAATCAAAAAAACCAATTGCTTGACGGCTAAATACCAATAAAAACAGTGAATATGTAATTCCGATTAATATATCTAGTTTCATCCCATTTGAAATATATTCCCTTGCATCATCCATATCTCTTCTTCCGTATGCCTGAGCTACTCCAACGCTTATTCCAATTTGAGAAATCAATACAAGAGACATCCCAATCCACATATAAAATCCTGCAGATCCTGCACCAGCAACAGCCTTTGTGCTAAGACGACCTAACCATACCATATCCGTTAAATTATAAGCCATTTGAACAAAAGATGTTCCCATTATAGGTAATGCCAGTTTTATAAGTGTACTACTTATCTTACCCTCAGTTAAATTAATATTTTTCATGTATTTCTCCTCTTGTTAATTATATAGTCTTGCAATAAGTTTGGAAATCGGTGCCTGGCACCAAATTCCAAACTTATTTGATTAGCTCCCTGTAGATGTATAATGTCTTACTCCAAATTTCCATATTAAAAGAGATAATATAAAAAATGCCAAGCCAAAGAAGGGAGAAGCCCATCCCATCCAAGTAGGATATCCCAATGAGTCAACTTTTCCTAATATATTCATTGCAGGAAAATAATTAACTGTTGCCAAAGGGATTATATATATAAGTATTTTTCTAAACCATGGTTTGTATATGGATATTGGATATTGAGCTGCTTGTACCCCACCATATGTAAATGAATTTACAATTTCTAAACTCTGTACTGACCAGAAGGATATGGTGGCTTGAAGAACTATAAAACCTGAGAATAAAAAGTTTCCTCCAATAATGGATCCAATTAGTAATATACTCTTACTCAAGCTCCATTTTATATTCAATTTCAAGATAGCCCATATCAAAACAACTAATCCTTGAACAAATCTGCCTATTCTCATTATCTGAAAATCATGGCCTAATATTTGCAATACTGTGGTCCTTGGTCTAAGAAGTATTCTATCAAAATCCCCTGTTCTAACTAGTCTGGGGAAAACATCAAATCCTCTCGTCCATCCTTCTGTAATGGAAAATGCCATATTTACTATTCCATAAAATAGGGCCACCTCTTCCAATTTAAATCCATTGATATCTCCAAATCTTTGAAATAATACCCAAACCCCAAGAAACTCAATAAAAGTTATTAAAAAATGACCAATGGACATCATGATAAAGGAAGCTTTATATTGAAGCTGAGATTCTATGTTGAATCTGACATATTTAAAGTATAACTTTATACTATCCATATCCTTAGCCTCCTTGCACTACTAAATCTTTTATTTTTCTACTTAAAATCCATTGACCTAATAAGTAAAGTGAAAGTACCCAAAAACATTGAAATATAAAATGTTCTATTAATTGATTAAAAGGTATTTCTCCTGTGAAAAATCTTGCTGGGATATCTACTAATCCACTAAAAGGTAGAAAGCTAAGTATCTCCCTCAATTTGTCTGGGAATAATGGCAAAGGTACTACCATCCCTGAACATAGGGTAACAATAGTTGATAATAGCCTTTGTATTCCATCACCCGATAGAGAGTATAAAGTAGTCATATTTATTATATTAGTAATAGTACAAGAAATCATAAGGGCTCCTACAGTGGTTATAATCCAGCCTAAAAATGCTAAAATATTTGGTGGCAAGCTCATTCTATATTCCTTAGGTAATAATAATGCAACAATAAATAAAGGAAAAGCTTTAAGCAAAGTCGGAGCAGTTCTTAAAGCAAAGGCTCTAGCAAACCAATAATTATATAGATTCATTGGCCTAATTAGTTCATAGCTCACATTCCCTGTTCTAATTAGATTTTGTATCTCAGTATCCCCATTCCAGGGTAACATACCCAACATTCCTTGTCCTATCCAAATATATGTAATTGCAGAACTATAATTAATAGGCATAGAGCTACTCATATTAGAACTGTAAAATCCATTGAGTACCATAACCATGATCATTCCAAAGAAAAACTGGGTCACAACACCTGCGAAGGCTGCAATTCTATATTGTAGCAATAAATTAAATCTGATTTTTATAATAGATATAAAGGCTTTCATATATTAAATTCTCCATATATCTTCGCGATTATTTCTTCAATTGGTGGATTTTCTATTAAAATATCTTTTATATTATATTTAGAGGATAGGGTTGCAATTAAATTAGCTGGAGTTATTATATCAGGATTAAAGTCAATTATAAGTTTATTTTTCTCTTCCTTAACTATTGTAGTTCCCTCAATGGAAAAGCCATTTGATCCATTATCAAAATCTACGATCAATCTTCTGTCTTTAGATACGGTATCTCTAAGGGATTGTAGAGAGCCATCAGAAAGTATTTTCCCATTTCCTATTACCATTACTCGACTACATAAACTTTCAATATCATCCATATCATGGGTTGTAAGTATTACTGTAACCCCTCTTTCTCTGTTTAATTTCTTAATAAATTCTCTAACAGCTAGTTTTGATACAGCGTCTAATCCTATTGTAGGTTCATCAAGGAAAAGTACCTTTGGAGAATGGAGTAATGATGCTGCTAATTCACATCGCATTTTTTGACCTAGGCTTAATTGTCTTACTGGAGTATTTATAAAGTTTTCTAAGTTTAGCCATTCAATAAGTTCCTTTTTAATAATTGAATAATCTCCCAAAGGAATCTTATAAATGTCCTTTAATAACTCAAAGGAGTCAATTACAGGTAAGTCCCACCATAGCTGGGTTCTCTGACCAAATACTACTCCTATATCCCTTACATAGTTGATCCTGTCCATATAAGGAATCTTACCTAGAACTTTACATCCCCCTGAATCAGGTGTTAAAATACCAGATAGTATTTTAATTGTAGTAGATTTACCGGCACCATTTGGTCCAATATACCCTACTAATTCCCCTTCTCCTATTTCAAAGGATATATTATCTAAGGCCTTTACTTCATTATATTCTCTATGTAAAATGCTTTTAAGTCCACCTATTAATCCCGATGTTCTATTGGATATCTTATATCCCTTAGATAGCTCATTGGCCATTATAACCATATAAATCCCTCCCTCTATTTTATAGACGTAAGGATGATTTTACCAAAGTAATTTAGAGAAGTCAATAAAAAACTCCCTATGTCATAAATTTGTAACATAGGGAGTTTTTTAGTTCATATTCAGCGTTTCAAATGTGGGATGAAGTTACTTAGTAGTATACCACGTGTTACCACAGTCTCCCAAGTTTAATTCCACTATAAAACCTTTGTTTTCTTCATTAATATAGTTCACAATCCCCCCAAGCTTACTTATCCTATCTTCAATCCCCATCAATCCATTACCTCTAACTAAATCACTACAACCTAATCCATTATCCCTAATATGAACTTTTGTCTTATCTCCATCACAGCCTATCTCTATCTCTATCTCTTGAGCTTCCCCATGTTTTATACTATTAGTTAAGCTTTCTTTTACAGAAGAATATATAATATCTTTATACTCAGGTAGTAATTCCTCTACTCTTTCATCTATAATAAATTTTACTTTCACTTTTCCCGTACTTTCAATATTATGGATTATTTTCTCAATGGAATTTTTCAAAGTAGTAAACTTTTCTTCTTTTAAAGCATAAACAGCTTTTCTTAGACTTTCCATGCTTTCTTTAGTTAGCATTTGGGATTTGCTAATCCTCTCTTTAGCCTTTACAATATCTTTATCTATTATCTTCTCTGCTACATCTAGATTCATATTTAAAGCTATAAGACTATGACCTAGATTGTCATGGATTTCTCTTGCTACTCTGTTTCTTTCTTTAGTTATAGTTAATTCTTCTATTCTCTCTGATTGCTCCTTTAGTTTATCATAGGATAATTCTAATTCTTTATTTAACCTATCTACTTCCCTTTTTTCTTTTTTTACAGTTTTATATGAAAAAAGTAAAAACCCATAGAATAACACTGAAACAAAAGACATTAGAATATCTAAGATATTGTCTTTCCAAAATAAATAGCTAGTTAATTCCCCAATAGGAACATTTTTAAAGATTGCGATAAAAAAGACCAATAATATTTCTATCCCTGTTAATAATCTTGAAGTCCTTCCCTCTGTAAAGATAATCAGTTCGTATATAATAATATACATCAATATGCTGGAATATCCCTCTATATTGTAGATCAGAAGACTACTCACTATCATGGTAATGAAAATTGAAATATAATACTTTTTTTCATCTTTATAAAACAAATTCATTCTTAGATGGTCATTAATCATAATAAACAAAAACATTCCAAAGAAAATCAGAAGATTGGTCATATTATATTTACATCTATATATAATATCTATCCCTATTAAAATACGGGATGCGATATACAAATAATTATTATATTTCCAAAGTTTGTTCATAGATTTCACCCCTTTGATTTTATCTAGGCATCTCTTTTTTCCCATTTTCCCATATTTCTAATATAAATATAGAAAACTAATAAAGTTATTGCAATGAGAAGTATACCCTTAGTATAGAAAACAATATTATTGCCAACATTTTCATAAATATAGGTACCAACTATATAGCCTATAGCTGCCCCTATTCCACTGGCAAAGCTATATAACCCGTAGGATTTTCCTCTTTTATCTTCTCCTACAAAATCAATAATCAAAGATGAAAAAGCTGCTCCATAAAACATCCCAACAACAGAAATTATAGTATAAAGAACCATAAAGCTATAATATCCCTTATTAAATGGTATAAAAATCTGAAGTATAGCATTTATTAGCATGCCAATTATAACTATCTTTTCTCTACCATATCTATCCGAGAATTTACCAAATATCTTTGGCAGAAAAAGGGCTAGAATAGATGCTGGAATAAACATAAATGTTATTAAACTAAGCTCCTTTGTAATATTTTCCTGCAAATATAGAAGATATATTGGTGCTGTTAAGTTGGTTATTAATGAGATAACTCCTATTATTCCTAGGAAATATTTCAACCCTTTCTTATCTTTGATATTTCCTTCTTCATATTCCTTTTTTAAGTCAATAGTCTCTGGGACATTTCTAATTGTATAATAAACAGATATTAAACTAGTCAATATAAAGAAGGAAAATATTGATTTAAATGGATTGTCAGTAAGGTTATTAAATAAAATAGTGAACCCAATAATACTACCTATCCACTCTCCTTTAGCCATGGTTTGATCCAGTTCTCCAAAATTTGTAGCCCTATTTCTTTTATCACTAATATCAGCAATAAATGTATCTACACTTATCCATAAAAATGAGGCTCCTAGGGATTGGATTATTCTTCCAATTAATAGATATTTGAAGTCCTGGGCCAATACAAAAAATACATTAACTATTGAGTATAGTATAACTCCTATTAAAATTCCAGTTTTTCTACCTCTCCTGTCTATTAGGTTACCTACTATTGGTCGGATAGCTATACTTATTATGGAAAACATAGAGTAAAGATACCCTATCTGAATTGCATTTGCTCCAAGAGATGAAGCATATATAGGAAATATGAATCCTATGAATGATAAGGGAAAAGATATAAAATAGATAGTTCTTTTTAATTCCTTCATGGCAAACCTCCTCTAGTATTCTTATTTTAATTATATAAGAATTTTCAAGATAAAAAATCTCCCTAAGGTCATAATAATGGTCACCTTTTTCCATTACTAAAGTCATAGATATGTAAAGTTTGAAACTTGCAATACTTGTTTATATTATAAAAGAGGTTGGATCATAAATCCAGCCTCTTTCTTAATTATTTAATCAATACTGCTAATTGAGTTCTATCTCTCAAATCTAGCTTATCTAGTATTTTAGTTATATGATTTTTTACAGTACCTTCTGCTATAAATAGGGTTTGAGCTATTTCTTTATTAGATTTTCCTTCTCCAATTAATAGGGCTATTTCATATTCCTTTTTAGTTAATTCTTTAAAAGTATCTCTATTTATATGATCTTGTTTAGTGGGTTTTCTATCCATGCAACAGATCATTTTCCTAGCGACATCAGGCTGTAACAGTATATTCCCTTCATAAACTGTTTGTATTCCTCTGACTAACTCTTCCGAGCTTATATCTTTAAGTAAATAACCATCTGCACCATTTTGCAATCCTTCAAATATATATTCATCTTCATTGAAAGTAGTCAATATTAGAACCTTTGTCTCAGGATATTTTTCTTTAATAAGCTTTGTTGCTTCTACCCCATTCATTATAGGCATTCTTATATCCATCAATATTAAATCCGCTTGCTGATCCGTTAATATATCTATGGCTTCTTTTCCGTTGGTAGCTTCACCTACTATGGATATACTAGGGTAAAGGCTTAGCATCATAGTAAGCCCTTCCCTTATTAAGCTTTGGTCATCTACAATAAGAACCTTAACCATAATATCACCGCACTCCTATGCCAAATATACTACTATTCCTATAAAATGAACTACAGATGCAGCTAAAACAAATAAATGCCATATTGCATGATGATAAGGAATCTTTTTATTACCATAGAATATAGTTCCCAATGTATATAAAAGTCCGCCTCCTAATATGCACATAAAAAAACCAACTGAAGTCATTCTAATAATTGGTTTTATGGTAAATACTGCTATCCACCCCATGGCAATATATAGAATAAGGGATAATGCTTTGAACCTATCAAATTTTCCAAAAGTAAATATCTTGAATCCAACACCAAATATAGCAATAGACCAAACTGCAACTAATATACCAATTCTTAATCCACCTGTCATAGATAAAAGTGCAATAGGAGTATAAGTTCCTGCTATAAATAGGAATATTGATGAATGATCAAATACCCTAAGTATCTGCTTTGCCCTTTCATTTGTTATACTATGATATAGGGTAGATGATAGATACATAAGTATTAAACATGCACCATATATACTAAAAGCAATAATGGATATATTATCTCCTTTCTTTATAGAAAGTACTAGTAATACCACTAGGGATATGATCCCAAATAAGACCCCTAATCCATGGGTGATTCCATTTGCAATTTCTTCTTTAACTGTGTACTTCTTGCTTAGTAATTTGACTGGTTTTTCCTTTTTCACATTTACACCTATCCTTTCTAAACCACAAGAACCGTCCCTGTGGTGCCTAGTCTTGGTCTGTCAAAATCATTGGTCCTTCTTTTGTGATAGCTATTGTATGTTCATATTGTGCTGATAGTTTCCCATCTACTGTTCTAGCTGTCCATTCATTATCATCCATTTTCATTCTATATGTTCCTATGTTTATCATTGGCTCTATGGTTAATACCATTCCCTCAACAAGTCTTTGTCCACGACCCTTTATTCCATAGTGCGGTACTTGAGGGTCCTCGT
>CAZIII010000025.1:0-19615 GCA_964539425.1 uncultured Tissierellaceae bacterium
TATCCCAATCTATTTCTCCACTATCATCTAATTCTATATATAATGGTCCTCCTTCATAAAGAGGTTTGGCAAAAGTGCCTGAGCCAAATTTATTGGCAAGCTCAGATCTAAATATATATTTCTTTCCGGGGTTTAACTCATATAATTCATCTATTATATCATCATTGATATAGTCATTCTTTTCACCTGTTTCTATAGAATGAGATAAAAAGGCTATATGATGCTCTTGAAAGTCTTTATAAAAAAGATCTGACTCTATATAATCTGGTACCCCTCCTAGTATGTCTATAACTTTCGTATTTAACAAGGAACCCTCGTATATATTTTCAGCACTTCTAGACTTATATGCTTCCTTTATCTCACCTATAAATACAAGGTCAAATGAATACTCGCCTATTATTTGACTTCTTGTACGACTAGATTTATTATGTGTATATAGTCCATCTATTAGCCCCGTAGTTTGTCTTATCCCATTTTCATAAGCCATCATAGGGTCATCAGTTATAAGTCTTTGAACATCTTTAGCATCATAGTAATTATAGTCTATTGGAACTAAATAACCAACACTTCTATAGTATCTACCAATATTGTCTACCTCTCTATTGACTATGTAAAATTGACTAATGCTTGATATAAATAGATTTGATGAAACTAGTAGTATAGTGAGAAGTAAAATGCTTTTTAGGGGTCTTCTTATATTAGATTTACTTATTGGACTTTTCATTTTTTGAATCCTCCTTGTAGATTGTATTTATTATTCTATTATTGAATGCCTTCCACAATCTTTATTAATTCTTCAAAAGATACATCAGCAATAATGGAATAATTGAAATCATTGTCATTCCAGGAAACTTTGTAGATTCCTTTATCTTCAGTATAATATATGGTTTTATCACTAATTTTCTTTTTCTTTGTTAATAAATCATTTCTATAAACTATAATTTCTTGATTTCCAAGTATGCTTTGTGTATATACTATTGTTTTATCACCATGTATATACTCGATTTTTCTCTTTATATCATCCTGTATTTCGCTTATAGATTCAAAGCCTTCTGGAATATATGATGGTTCAATAAAATCCAATTCTATAATAACTGGATCTTTTACTTTACTTTCCATAATGTATATAGTAGACCCATTTCGATTTTCTGTTTTCCAAGTAGTTTGTATCACTGCTCTATAACTTTTAACCACTTTCTTAATAAGTGTTTCCCTATATGCTTCTACTGAAACAATTGGTATACTGTTTATTAGTGCTAACACTATTAAACTTGCAGCGATATATTTGCTTGCTTTTATAATTTTCCTTTGATTAGGCTTTCTGTTATACTCTTTAATAATCTTCTTTATGTTCTTCTGATAATGTTTTGAAAAAACATGGGAAGCAATATCTCTATCTCTTTCCTCTTCTAATTGATCCAGCAATAAATTGGCTTTAGGCATGTATTCTGTGAATAATCTATCTAAATCTTCATCTGTTAAGACTTTATTTTTCATTACATGATAACCTCCTTTTCAGATAAGATATCTTTAAACTTTTTTCTAGCACGATACATTCTCTTTTTTACATTTTCTTCTGTTATATTTAATATATCCGCTATTTCTTTATATGAATACCCTTCATCATATTTTAAGGATAGAATGATATAATAAGATTTAGGTAATTGAAAAAGATAACCCTCAATCTCTTTACCCTCTAATAGGTCTTCTACATTAGCAAAATCATCAATTATTGTTTCCTCAAATTCATCAAATGAAAGAGTATATTCTTTTTTTCTTTTTCTATATATATCAATAGAAACATTTCTAACTATATTAACGAAATACTTTCGAGTTTGTGGACACTTTTCCTTTATTACCTTATCAAAATTCTTTAATATATGTATGAAACTTTCCTGTACTGCATCTTCCGCTAAGGTGGCATCTTTCAATATTGAATATGCCTTTTTATACATGGTTTGACTATATATATCATGAAGAATAATAAATATATCTTTATCTTCTTCTATAGTAAGCATAGATAAATATATAGGAATCATAAAATCCAACACCTCTTTCTGTACATTAATATAATTAAAGCCCCAATAATATTATATTAGTATTTCTCCCATACTGTATATAACGAATTAAAAGAGGCTTTTGTGGACACTATTTTTTAATTTATTTGATTTATTTTTTATAGTATCCTTAATTGTAGTTCAATTTTTTTATATATTTATATCCTTCATCAACGGATATTATATTTATACTACCGTTATCTATCTTAAACCTAAAGAAGTAATCTGGGTTATCGAATATCCATGATAAGGCTAAGCGAATAACGCAATCATGGCAAACTAATAAAATGTTTTCATCTTTTTTTGATGCCTCTTCTAAAAATTCTTCTACTCTATTATATACATTTAATAAAGATTCACCTTCAGAAATCACATAGTTTTGTGAATCATCTACCCAAGACTTGGATTCATCTGGATAAAGTTCTGTGATTTCTTCAAAGGTTTTACCCGTAAATATACCAAAGTTTATCTCTCTGATCCTTGGCTCCATTATACCTTCTAATCCCAGATGATATAAGGATTCTACAGTTCTCTTTAGGGGACTATAATAGACTTTACTATAATTGAATTTTTCTAAGAGTTCTTTCGTTCCTTTTATCTGTTCTATTCCTTTTGGTGTAAGACTAGTATCGTCTCTGCTAAATATTTTTTGTATATTATCCTCAGATTCCCCATGTCTTATCATTATTATATCCATATCATCACACCCCAAAAACTTAGTAAGGAAATTGCTTCTCCTAATTCAATAATTGCTCCATATACATCTCCAGTTAATCCATCTATCTTTTTATAGGATATATGAGATATATATTCAGCTCCCAGAAATGTAATCAATAATGGAATTAAATATCTTATATCTAACAATATCAAGATAGCTATATAAATGATTCCACTAATCAGCATAAACTTTTTAGGATTGGATTTATGGAATAAGCTACCTAATCCATTATTTCTTGCTACTTTCTTATATGATATTATATAACTCACCACTAATCTACTATTTGCAAATGATAAGATTAAAAAAAGTGGCAGATTTTCTATACTCATTATCAATATAAATTTAAATAAAATCAAAAGAACAAGGCTAATAACTCCAAAGGCTCCAATTCTACTATCCCTCATTATTTCTAAGGTTTTTTCCTTATCTCTATTGGAGAAGAAACCATCACAGGTATCTGAAATTCCGTCTAAATGCAGACCTCCTGTTGCTACTATGGTGGTAAGTAACGCAAGAAATGAAGCAATAAGTTTATTATATGGAGAAATTAGATAATAGACTAGTCCTCCTAATCCACCAATTATTGCTCCTACTAGAGGTAGAAAAAACACTGAGTATTTAATGTTTTTATCCTTAAAATCTACTTTTATATTAATAGGTATCCGTGAAAAAAATTGTAATGAAAGTATTAATCCTTTTATCATTTGATTTTCACCGGTATGCCACAGCATACCAAATAAACCTCATCTGATAGTTGAGCTATCTGTTGGTTTATCCTACCTTGAATATCTCTAAATACCCTAGATACATGATGCTCAGGAACTATGGAATCTCCTACTTCGTTGGTAACTAAAACTAGATTATATTCCTTAGTTTTAATATTACTGATTAAGTTTTTGATTTCTAAAACTATAGTATCTTCTATATCTCTTTGCATCTCATAATCTATATATTCTGCATCCTTAGATATATCAAACATAATATTGGATGTAAGGACTGTAATACAATCTAGAAGATAATTTTTTTCCTCACCTATTCCATTGTACAAGTTATAATTTCCCTCAAATGTCCGCCACTCCACAGGTCTAGATTCTCGGTGAAGCTTTATTCTTTCTTCCATCTCGGTATCCATTACTTTAGATGTAGCTATATATACTACATCCCTTTTATTCTTATATATATTTTCTGCAAATCGGCTTTTCCCAGACCTTGCTCCACCTGTGACTAATGTAATCATTATATCCCTCCACCTAAATAACACAAGGAGACAGTCTCTCTGTGTTACTCTTCTCTTATATCTACTAATGCATCCCCATCTAAGGCTAATTCTGCAAATGTGCCCATATTCTCTAATGTATAAAGTCCCGCTTCTATGATTTGAAATGCCAATGGACAACCTGATCCTTCTCCTAATCTCATCCCTAAATTCAACATTGGCTTTAATTTTAGTTCATTCATTACATATTGAGCGCCTGGTTCTCCAGATAAATGGGAAGGAATTATATAGTCTTTAACCTCAGGGTTTAATTTAACAGCACAAAGAGCTGCTGTTGTTGATATAAAACCATCTATTACTACAGGCTTTTTATTTTTAGCTGCTGATAAAACTACTCCACACATTCCACCTATATCAAAACCTCCTACCTTAGCTATTACATCAATCGAATCTTCTTTATTAGGCTTGTTTATTTCTATTCCTTTTCTAATTATATCCTTCTTATTAGAATGTTGTTCATCTGTAAGGCCTGCTCCTTTTCCACAAGTTATATCTACATCTAAACCTGTTAATGCAGATAAAACTGCTGCAGCTGTGGTAGTATTCCCTATGCCTACCTCTCCAGTACCTAAGATATCATAGCCTTCACTATATAGTTTGTCCCCTATTTCTATACCTACTTCTATGGCTCTAACTGCTTCCTCATAGGTCATGGCTGGTTCTTTAGTAAAGTTTTTTGTTCCATTTGCAATCTTACGATTTATTATTTTTGGATCATTTATTTCTCCCATTACCCCTAGATTTACTGTCACAATATCCGTATTGGTATATTTACCTAATGTTGCAACACCAGTCAATCCCCTAGTCATACTCTCTGTTAAAACTTTTGTAAATATTTGAGGTGCAGAGCTTACTCCTTCATCTGCCACTCCATTATCACTACACATTACAACTATTGCTCTTTTATCGATTTTGTTAGTTACCTTACCAGTCATACCTGCTATTTTTATGGTAGCTTCTTCTAATGTGCCTAAACTACCCATAGGTTTAACTAAACCATCCCATTTTTCTCTAGTAATTTTCTTGGCACTTTCATTAGCCCCAGTGATTTCCTTTATAGTACTTCTTAGCAAATCCATATGTATCCCGCCTTTCAATTATTTTCTCCTCTTTAGATCATTTTGCTCAATTAACTTGTTATTTATATAATCATAGCCCTTTGGCCTATGAGGTATTATACAATATGAACAATCTTTGACTCCATCGTTATCTAAATGATTTCCACCGCATTCCTCTAAAAAATATAATGGACAATAGCAAAACATACAATTAAATTCATCTTCTTTTTCTACCTTGTGACAAGGAAAATAGTCACAGGCAGTATTTCTAAAAAATCTATATGAATTTTCCATCTACTTCTCCTCCTTTCTCCAAAAAAGATATCCTGTCATTTCTCCTGTTTTTTGCAAAGTACTATGCCCTTAATTAAATTTTTGCTCTGATAATCTTTTCTATTTCATCTAGGCTATATATACCCTTTTCTTCTTCTCTACCTATTATTATTGGTATTATATCAAGATCTTCGCAAGCTTTTATTTTCTCAATGGTCCCACCTTTATCTCCACTATCTTTCATTATAACATAATCAGCTCCATATTCTTTAAACATTATCTTGTTATATTCTTTAGAAAAAGGTCCTAGGACTGCTACTATATCATGCATTGAAATATTGCATTTTCTACATTCTTCTATGCTGTCTAAAGCTGGTAGTACTCTATAAATGAATCTATTGCTCTTTCTTACCTTTTCAAAATCACCAATATTCTTTGACCCTGTTGTAAAAAACACTGTCCCATAAATATTAGATAGATGTTCGTAAGCAGCTTCATAACTATTTAAGTAAAGTGCACTTCTTACCATGTTTATCTTTTTTCTAACATATCTTATGTAGTCAATATTTAGCTTATCTGCTATTCTTTTAGCGTTATGAGAGACTACTTCTGCATAAGGGTGAGTTAAATCTACAATTAATGATATATTGCGGTCTTGGCAGAAGCTCATCATTTCCTCATGACTCATTCTACCTACTATGAGTCTATGAGTATTGATAAACTCCTTCCCTCCTTCTGTGGCTATTGTGGCAATATAGTTATCTAAATCCTTTACTCTCTCTATTAATTCCCTTGCTTCACTGGTTCCAGCAATAATCCAAATCATTATATACTATATCCTCTCGGTGTTATTATTTGATTATTTTCAATTACATCACCATTTTTTATCTCTTTTGCTATAGATATTGTAATTCCATTATATTTAGCTTTTTTCGTGATTAAATTTCCTCCAAGTAAGTGCGCTACGGGCTCAGAAACTGAGTAAACACCTATTGTATCCTTAACAAACTGGGATTTATCAAATTTATCTTCTACTTCTTTTATTTCATCTATGGTAAATATCTTCATAGGACAATTAAAATGCTGGGATGCTTCTATAATTCCCTTCTCATCCTTTTTCACTTCAACTGTACCAATAGCTTTGATACTCCTGCTAGATAAATTTACCTCCTTAAGGGCTGTGTCTATAGCCTCTATAATTCGTGTTCCTTCTATTCCCTTCCTACATCCAACGCCAATATTAATATTTTGGGGTCTCATATATGCTATTGGAATATCTATATCATGTAATTCTAAGTCTTCTGAACTAATTATAATTATACCTGCTACTCCAGGAGTAAGTTGATGGAAGCTTCCTTCTTTGTCATCCTGAGACCTGGGGAAGAATTGTACAATGCCATCTTTTAATGACAAAACTACAAGATTAGGATAATCTATAATTTTATTGTCCTCTGAATAAAATCCAATTGTTTTTTCATTTACCATCATAGCTGTAATGTTTTTTATAGATTCCATATCCTCCATATAATAATTATTTCTCTTGGCATATAAATCAAGAGACTCAATATTTCTATTATCTGATGCTGTAGTAATAACAGGAGTGGCATTTATCCTTTCCCCTATCCATTTTGATAATTCATTTGCTCCACCTAAATGTCCTGATAATAAGGATATGGAAAATCTTCCACAATCATCTATTACTACAACTGCTGGATCTATGGTTTTATCTTTTATAAATGGATTTATCATCCTTACAGCTATTCCAGTAGAAGAAATAAATATAAAACCATCATATTCATTCCAAGAGCTGCTCAAAAAATTCTTTATTCCACCATGTATTTCCTTATTATAATAATGATGAATTACATATGATTCACTCTCTATATCTAAAGTCTTCAGTTTATCACCTAGGATTTTTCCTTTTTCAGTAAATGACAAACAAGCTATTTTCATTTTGATGCGCTCCTAAATTCATGGGTGAAGTTTGGGTCATATAGCTTTGATCTTTCATATTCTCCTTCTATAAAACCACCTACTAATATTTGAGCCATTTTATTGATTCCTTCTTTTTTCACCTTTTCTTCAATATCTTTAAGGGTTCCAAATATTGTTTTTTCATCTTCCCATGTGGCCTTATATACTATGGCAACTGGCACATCATCACTACCATATCCCTTTACTAGTTTTTCTACTACTCTATTAATTTCTTGTACTGAAAGGAATATTGCCATTGAAGCCCTATGCTTGGCCAAAGATTCTAAATCCTCCTCCTCTGGTACTGGAGTGCGTCCTTCCATTCGAGTTAAAATTATGGTCTGAGATACATTTGGAAGTGTAAACTCCTTTTTAATAGATGCACAGGCAGCTGTAAATGAACTGACTCCTGGTACAACCTCATAGGAAATACCTTTCTCATCTAATAAATCCATTTGCTCTCTTATGGCCCCATATATTGTAGGATCTCCTGTATGGAGTCTGACTACCTTTAAATCTTTCTTTACTGATTTTTCTATTACTTCAATTACTTCTTCTAAAGTCATTGAAGCTGAATTATATAGTTCAACTCCTTCTTTGCAAAATTCTAAATGTTCCTTAGATACTAATGAGCCAGCATATATAACTACATCTGCTTCTTCCAATAGTCTTCTGCCTTTTATGGTTATCAAATCAACATTTCCCGGTCCTGCACCTACAAAGTTAATCATTATTCTTCACTCCTTTTACTATAAAAATTGGATTCTCTCCCTTTAAAAGTCCTATTTTATCCATGGTAGACCCTTGGATTAATTGTACATTTATATCTTTGTATTTATATTTGTTTAGTAAATCAAGAAATTGATTTAAGTTCTTTAAGGTAATGAAATTTCCACATAATATGCCATTTTGTTCTAGGTTCTTTTCTAAATATAAAAAAATATCTTCTAGTTTGCCACGAGAGCCTCCTATAAAGCATTTGTTAATTCTAAGATTGGGAAGATCATCAGGAGCCTGACCATGAATTATATTGATTTCTGAATCAAATTTTTTAATATTTGATTCTATCAATTCTATGCCTTCAGCTTCCCTTTCTATTGCCCAAACTTTAGCTCCATGAAGAGATGCCTCTATGGATATAGATCCTGTTCCTGCTCCTATATCCAATAGCCTATCCCCTTCTTCTATGGCTAAATATCCCAATGTAAGTATTCTTATGTTGAATTTAGTCATAGGAATATTTCCTCTTATAAACTCTTCGTCTCTAATCCATTTCATTTTCAATTACCACCACTCCAAGAGATGAAATATCCTCTATTTCTTCTCCAATATTTTTCGTAATTATCTCTTCATTTTCATAGGATAGATTGAATCCTGCATAAATCCTTCCCCTAATTCCTAATCTATAAAGTTCCTTTGATATATAACTTGGCATATTATCCTTATCTATAAGCAATATACTAAGTTTGTTTTCCTTGATTTTTTCTAAATCCTCTGTTCTTCCATGAAGGGATAAAAAGTTTGCATTTTGCCATGATTTTTGAAGTTTTCCCATCATATATTGAAATGAAGATAGTCCAGGTAACACTTCCTTAACCTCTATCCCATTTCTTTTTAAATAGTCTACTATTCCAAAAAAGTTAGGATCTCCTGAAGCAAGTAAGAGTAGTTCCTTATTTCCATCTATATAATTTAATATTTCATCTACTCTATTTACTTCTATAATATCATCCCTAATGCCCCTAAGGGAATTTGCCACTCTACCGAAGGCTAATATCTGCTTTGCATTTTCTATTCTCATCTTAACATCACAGGTTAAATACCGTGGATTCCCTGGTCCTATCCCTGCTATGGTCAGCATATGTTAACCCCTCTTTCCATGGAATAGATGATTACCTTTACATTATAGTTTTCATCCTTTAGATACTTTCTTATCCTATCCTCTGCTCCCTTTTCCATATGTTTTACAACCTGACCATATCCTGCTTCTATACATATATTTAAGCCTTCCTCTGCTGTAATAGCGTTATTTACTTTGTTAAGTAATTCCATTGGTGCTCCCATAAAGACTAAATAATATATAAATGCTTCCATTCTTCCATCACATACCTTACTATGGGTATTAAATACACCTATGGCTAACTTTGAAAATTTGCCAATATGCCCAACTAAGGTCATGGATTTAAAACCTTTGCTATATACATATAGAAGACTATCTCCTAAAAAATTTGAAACTTTAACCCTTGGCTTATCTATACCTAATGATTCCGATATTTTCTCTCCATAATTCCCTGGCACCAACACTATATGATCCTTTCCATATGTCTGCTCTGTCATATCCACTTCCATATATATGGTTTTTACAAGGGCTTCCTCTGACATTGGATATACTATACCTTTAGTTCCTATAATAGATATTCCACCTTCAATACCTATGTTTTCATTAAATGTCTTTTTTCCAATTATCTGACCCTGTGGTGCAAATATAACTACATCATATCCACTATTTGAAACTTCTTTTAATTCTTTTTGAATCATCTCTCTAGGCACTGGATTAATAGCTGCTTCTCCTACCTCTCCAAATAGGCCTTTCCTCTTTATTCTTCCAATCCCCTGTCCACCTTCTATATGAACATTTCCATCTTTTCTTTTAGACACTGTTCCATATATTTCAATCCCATCAGTATTATCAGGGTCATCTCCAGCATCTTTGATAATAGAGCAGGTTACTTTATTTTCTTCAATAGATGGATTAGTGACCTCAAGCTTCAATCTAATATTAGCAGGGGTATCTATTTCTACATATTTTATTATCTCCTTGCTTTCAAGCATAATAGCAGCAGCCTTAGCTGCTGCTGCGGCACAGGAGCCTGTTGTATACCCACATCTTAAAGATTTTCCTTCCTTAATTACATATAAATCTAAGGTCATCTCCCTACCACCATGTATAATAGTGCATTGATAATAGAAGCTGCTACATTGCTCCCTCCCTTATTTCCCACAGTGGATATAGATGGTATGTTAAATTCTCTTAAATATTCCTTTGACTCTGCCGCTCCCACAAATCCAACTGGTACTCCTACAATTAGTTTGGGATTGACCTTACCTTCTTTCACTAATTCCAATATCCGAAATAATGCAGTAGGTGCATTACCTATTACAAATACATCTACACCATCTTTAACAGCTAAATCCACTGCACAGGCAGATCTTGTAGTTCCCAACTCCTTAGATAGAGTAAAAACCCGTTCATCATCTATATAGCATTTTAATTCACATCCGGACTTATTAAGTGCAGGCTTGTTGATACCAATAGATGCCATTTTAGTATCTGTAAATATAATACTTTTCTCTAAAATGACCTTTTTTGCCTCTCCTACAAAATCATTTTTAAATACAATTATATTTCTATAATCAAAATCTCCAGTGGTATGTATCATTCTCTTTGCTATTATCTTTTCTTCCTCTGAGAAATTAGTATCTCCCATGACCTCATCAATAATATCCATGCTCTTATTCTCGATTTCCATAGGATTTTTAATATACATTTCTATCCCTCTTTTCTTATCTTTTCTGCATAATCCAGTAAATATTTAAAACATTCCATATTCCCAAGGAAATTAATATGCTGGTAATATGCTAAAACATTATTGTAACTATATCCACATTGCCAACTTCTCTTATTATTCATTGGTTTAGTAATATGAAATACTGAATCTTCATCTATATCTATGGTGGAACGATGATATTCATTTCCAGTAATTATATTGCCCTTCTCACCCAATATGGTATCTTGCTTTAATTCCATATTCACATATCCAAATCTTTGCAGTCTATCTGTCATTAGGGCATTTCCATTGAATATATTACACATTGGATAACTTTCTATTGAAGAAACTAAATACATAAGACCACCAGCCTCAGCTATTATTGGCCTACCTTTTATAGCATTTTCTCTTATGGAATTTATCATTTCTGTATTTGATGATAGCTCTTCTTTATACAGCTCTGGATATCCACCACCAATATAAATAATATCCCCCTCTGGAATTTCCTTATCTTTAATAGGAGAAAAATATTCTACTTTGCATATATTTTCTAGTAAATTTAGGTTTTCATTATAATAGAAGTTAAATGCATCATCATAGGCTATGGCAACTGTTATATTCCTTTTGTTCTGATATTTATAGGATGGTATTTCTACATTTCTAGCCAATTCCAACACCTTATCTACATCTATGGTCCTTTCCACAGATTCAGCTGCCTTAGTTATAAGTTCATCACAATGAGTATTTTCATAGGTTTGCATCAATCCCAGATATCTGCTTTCAATTTCTAAGGACATGTCTTGGGGAAGATAGCCTAGTACTTCTATATCTATATATTCTTCTATTTTTTCCTTTAATAGTAAATACATTTCCTTGCTTACCTTATTGAGTATAATTCCCCTTATCTTTGAACCTGGAAATTCTACTATTCCCTTTATTTTAGGAATGGCTGAAAACATCTCCCCTTCAGGTCTATATACTAATATTGCGGGTATATCCAGTTCCTTAGATATATGAAAGCTGGAATTTTCATAGGTATTATATATACCATCAAAATATCCCATGGCTCCTTCTATTAAGGCATATTCTCCATAATTCATAGCCATGGAATCCTTGATCCCAGTTCTTCCCATTAAATGCATATCAAGATTTCCTGCTCTTTTTCCTGATGCTAACTCTAGATATCTAGTATCAATAAAATCTGGACCTGTTTTAAAAGCTGATATATCTATTCCCCTATTTTTTATTGCTCTAATAAGTCCAAGGGTAATAGTGGTTTTTCCTGTATTACTAGATGGAGCTGTTATCATTATGGATTTCACTATATCAACTCCAATTCTTTAAAGATCTCTATAAGTCTTACATTATCTTCTCTACTCTTGATTGCAACTCTGATATAAGTCTTATCAAGACCTTCAAAGCTAGAGCATTTTCTTATGACTATTCCTCTTTTTACAAAAAAATCAAATACGAATTCTTCATCCCATTTCAGCAATCTAATTAGGATATAATTAGTTTCCGTATGATACGCCTCTATATTGGATATCTTCGACAACTCTTCATTCATAAATTTTCTTTCTATATCTATATATTTTTTACTTTCATCTATATATTTTTTATCCTTAAATATACATCTGCCTGCTGCTTCTGCCAAGGAATTTATACTCCATGGTAGCTGAATCTTAGATATTCTTTCAGTCAAAGTGGTAGATGTACATCCATATCCTAGTCTAATACCTGGGAGTGCAAAAAACTTCGTGGCTGCTCTTATGATGCCTAAATTTTCATAATTTGTTTGCCTAAAGAGTTCTATACTATCATAGTCAATAGGGCAAAATTCATAAAAAGCTTCATCTAATAGTAAGTATGCATCAGACCTTTTAACAATCTCATATAGCATTATTAATTCTATTTTATCTATCCTAAGACCTGTTGGATTATTTGGATTCCCTAATATTAGTAGATCGTTTTTTTGAATTGTGTTCCCAATAGCCATTGTATCTATGGTAAAATCCTTATTATAAGGAATTCTAACTACTTCTTTTCCATGAACTAAAGCTCTTTCTTCATATTCTGAAAAAGAAGGAGTACAGACTATTACTCTATTAGATAAAATAATGAAATTATCTATTATTTCAACTGCCCCATTACCAACTAATACATTATCTTTCTCACAATTTAGATAGTTAGCTAAGGATTCTTTCAAGCTTCTATATTTTACATCAGGATATGCTTCTAGATTCTTGAAGCTATCTATTAGCACTTTCTCTAATCCCTTTGGTGGTCCTAAGGGATTTATATTGCTACTATAATCTATTAATTCACCATCATAGCAATTTTTATAGGATAATAAATCTCCACCATGTTCCATTTTCTTCACCTTCTTTATACGATCTTATGGGGTATAAAGTATGGACAATTATTTACTTCATCCTCATAGATATTAACATCTATTCTAAATACATCCCTTAATAGCTCAGTTCTAATGATATTACCTGGTCTTCCATATTCACAGATATTACCATCCCTCAAAACATAGATATTATCTGAATATCTGGCAGCTTGATTCAAATCATGTAGAACCATAATAACTGTAATACCTAGTGATTCATTTAATTCCTTCACTAACTCTAGCACTTCTAATTGATAGGATATATCCAGATAAGTAGTTGGTTCATCAAGAATTAATATCCTAGGTTTTTGAGCTAAGGCCATTGCAATCCAAGCTCTTTGTCTTTCTCCTCCAGATAATGTTTCTATATATCTATCTTTATATTCTTTAAGACCAGTTTTCTCTATTGCCCAGCTTATGATGTCTTTATCATCCTTATTCATTCTTTTTCCAAAGCCTAAATGAGGGTATCTTCCATAGGATACAAGATTCTCTACGGTTACATCTGAAGATACATTTTTCACTTGAGGTAGTACAGCAACTTGTCTAGCTATGTTTTTTGTAGGTATCTTATGTATATCCACCCCATCAAGATATACATTACCAGAATGTGTTTTAATACATCTTGATAATGCCTTAATCAAAGTAGTTTTTCCAGATCCATTAGGCCCAATAATTGTAACTATTTCACCATTATTTACATTAAAATTAGCATCCTTTAATACTAATTTCTCTCCATATTTCACTTGTAGATTTTTTGTTTCCATACTCATTATTTCACACCCTCCTTTTTTCTTAGTAGATAAAGAAAGAATGGTGCTCCCAATATAGACATTATAATGCCTACAGGTATCTCCATAGGTGCAAATAAGATTCTTGATAGAGTGTCGCAAATCATAACAATTGAGGCACCAAAGAATATCGTCCCAGAAAAAAGATATTTATAGTCTGACCCAATAAAGAGTCTTGCCATATGAGGTACGATAAGTCCAACAAATCCTAATAGTCCTACTACAGATACTGCCGCTCCTGCCAATAGGGAGGATATTATAATAAAAACAAATCTGTTTTTCTCAACCTTTAATCCTAGTCCTGTGGCTACTTCATCACCTAGCATCAGTATATTTAGCTTATCTGGTAAAAATAGTATTAATATAATCCCTAGTATTGTATAGGGTAAAACCATCCTTACATCCTTCCAGGTAATAGCAGATAATCCTCCCACCATAAATCCTAGCACCCCTTGTACTCTATCTGGAAAAAATGTCATAAGGCCATTGGTTCCTGCACTAAATAGAGACGATACTGCTACTCCCGCTAATACCAGCCTAGTGGGAAGTACCCCTTCCTTCCATGCCAATGAGTAGATGAATAAGGTGGCAGATAAAGCACCAATGAAAGCACCTATTGGTACTAAATAATAGTACTTTGGAAAAATTATAAGAATAACTAAGGCAAAGAAGCCTCCCCCAGAGGACACTCCTATGATGTTCGGTCCTGCTAGGGGATTTCTCATTATTCCTTGAAGTATGGCTCCTGATAATGATAGACATATACCTACTAAAGCTGCAGCTATGGTTCTTGGTAGTCGTACATTCCATATTATCTGATAGTTTACCGTGTCTTTTTCATGCAAGATTGATCTTACTATACTTACTGGATCTATTTTCACTGCTCCATTACCAACACTAAAGAAAAAGCTAGCTATGAATAATATAATAAAAAAAGTAAGTATTGTGATTTTTTTAGTTCTTTCCTCTATTCCTTTAGTCATAGCCTACTCCTTTTTATTTAAATACCTCTGGATATAAAATCTTTGCCAATCCCTCATATGCTTCTGCATATCTTTCATTTGCCTTATAGGTATATAGATCTTTATCCAGTACTATATATCTATCGTTTTTTACTGCCGATAAAGATGACCATGCAGGATTTGATTTAACATCATTTACTAATCTATCTTCTATTGCTGCCATGTCAGAACCCATGGTTTGTACAAAAATAAAATCAGGATCCTCTTCAATAATTTTTTCAAGACTAAAGTTTTTATCACTTAAAGTATCATTTGATGAATCTGCAATATTTATTGTATTAAGATCTTTAAACATTTCCCCTATTGTAGTTTTAGAATTTCTAGCATTAATATTATTTTTTGTCGCCATTATAACAAGTACTTTTAGCTCTTTCTCATTAGGTACATTATCTATTATTGTTTGAATTTCCTCTTTTACAATTTTTGCGTCTTGCTCATATATTTCCATATTGTCATTTATAGCTGCAAACATCTTAGATATTTTAAAATAATCATCTCTAAATTGATAATCTAATACCATGACTGGAATATTATTCTCTTGTAGGGCTGGAATCATGTCAAGGTGTGATTTTGTATTATAGCTTAAAACTACTAAATCAGGCTCTAACGCTATAACTTTTTCTAGACTT
The DNA here is from genome assembly GCA_964539425.1 of uncultured Tissierellaceae bacterium. Classification (GTDB taxonomy): domain Bacteria; phylum Bacillota; class Clostridia; order Tissierellales; family Tissierellaceae; genus JAVKTS01. Next base: position 15,739 of record CAZIII010000025.1, read on the forward strand.
ATGGAACCTTGCTTTCCAAGTGTTTCCACATGGTCAGTTCCTGGTATATAGTCTTCATTTGAAGGCTCAACCATTCCTACCATATCTCCTCCATTTCTAACCCAAATGTTTGCAAAGGATGCAAAAAGTACTACTGCTCTTTCAGGGTTCTTAGTTATAGTAACTTCTTCATTTCGTCCATCAGTAAATTGCACTGTATCTTCTGTTATTATGATTCCATATTCATCTATGACTTCTTCCGTGGAACTAGAAACTGTTTCTTTACTATTATCTTCAATATTTACTGTTGGCTCGTCATTTACTTTACTTTTACATCCTACAAGTGTTCCTGCTATTAGTACTATGACTATTATAAATAATAATATTTTTTTATCTTTCATTGTAATCCTCCTAGTTTTTTCTAGCATAATTGATGATGTATAGTCCTTATCATTAAATGCCAAATCGTTTATTTAATGATCTCCTTTCTTTATATGTAATATTTTTTCTTCAACCACCTTTCTTTTATATTTGAAGGAACAATCCTTTATCACTAAATTAGGCGACCTAAAAGAGGAAATAAAAATCCCTAACCTGAAATAGGCTAGGGATGGAAATTATACTAATTAACTATAAATATAAAAATAGTACAATTATAAGATACTCCTTCCCTCCGAAGGTTGCTTAATTCTTTTTATTAGGCAGGTCTCCTGACTTGTGAATCATTTTACTCTCAACACCTTCCCGGATTTCTCCAGTGGTATAAGTTGATTTCATCATCACTTACAGTAGCGGGGGCTGTATGGGATTCTAACCCATTTCCCTATTAATCTTATAGAACCTAAAAAACTTATATTCAATTTTCATTCTAATGCTATCATAAAATTATCTTTAATACAAGATATCTTTATATATTAATTATCCATAATTCAATTATAGCATAAATAATTAAGAGCAGTACTTCACTCCGGTACATAACTTCTATAGTGTTTTTTATATCTGTTTTTTTTATTTCTCTAATCTTATCACCAATAGTTGGTTTCTCTACAAGCTTTCCATGGTAATAGTTGTTTCCACCTAGTTGAATACCTAGAAGTCCTGCAACTGCTCCCTCTGGATATGCACAGTTTGGACTTTTATGATTTTTTCTATCTCTAATCATTATTTTAAAACCATTTCTTATATTAAATTTTCCTAGAGAACCTAAGCACATAAAAATCCCCGTAATCCTTGAGGGAATATAGTTAAATATATCATCTGTCTTTGCTGGAAAATATCCATAGTCAATATATTTTTCATTCATATAACCTAGCATGGAATCCATAGTATTGATAAACTTATATGCCAGTCCACCAGGTGCACCTAGTAATATTATATAAAGTAGGGGTGCAATTACCCCATCAGAAGTATTTTCAGCTACTGTCTCTACTGTGGCCCTAACTATTTCTTCCTCTGATAGATTTTTAGTCTCCCTACCTACAATATATGATAGCCTTGTCCTTGCTTCTTCTATACCTTTTTCTATAGCCTTTGATACTTGGATAGCCTCATAGTGTAAACATCTTGCTGCTATACAGGTATAGATTAAGTAAGTATTTACTACGAAATGTAGAAGTTTATATTGTTGTAAGTAATTTAATAATAAATATGGTAGGAAAAAAACTATTGATATATTAATTATCACAATTGAAAATCCAGCTATTTTAAGACCCCGTTCTGATTTGGTAATCTTTCTCACAATTTTTTCTTCAAAAGTAATTATCCTACCCATTAGCTTAACAGGATGTGGGAAAAAATATGGATCTCCTATTATAAAGTCTAGAATTACTGCCAGTATTATACTAATCACCATCTCTAATTCTCCTTACCAGATGTTCAAATGACATCCTTATGTTGTTCTTTGTTAATTGTTCTTCGTTTATTGATTATCCATTCCCATTATTTTATATATATAGTCCATATCCATATGATCCCTTAATATATTTGCTAATTTATTTAGCTCTCTTTCCATTTGCTCCTCAGTTTGTGGCTTAGTATTACATTCTTTTTCATAGTCTACCAAAGAATCTTCATCCACTAATTCTAAATGAGCAAAAGGTATAGTACCTACCACTGGTATATTCAATAATTCTTCAATCATTTTGATTCCTGAATCTAATAAAGTCTTATCTCCTCTAAATTTATTGATTATTAGTCCCTTTACTCTTTTTCTTTCATGCTCTTCTAATAACATAACAGTACCATAAAAAGATGCAAAAACTCCTCCTCTATCTATATCAGCAACGATAAGCACTGGAGCATCTGCCATTTCAGCCATGCCCATATTTACTATGTCATTTTCTTTAAGATTAATCTCCGCTGGACTACCTGCTCCTTCAATAACTATTACATCATTTTCTTTCTCTATCTTTTTGTATATATCTAATATCATTGGTTTAAGAGTGTTCTTATATTTAAAATATTCTACAGCTTCCATGTCTTCTTTATCTTCACCTTTGATAACGACCATTGAACCTTTATCTGTCTTGGGAATAAGTAATATTGGATTCATATTTGGATGTGGTTCCAATCCTGCAGCCATTGCTTGTAATGTTTGAGCTGTACTTATTTTATATCCTTCTTTAGTAGTATAGTATTTTGATGACATATTCTGAGATTTAAAAGGATAAACCTTATACCCATCTTCTTTAAATATTCTGCACAATCCTGTGCACATAATAGACTTTCCTGCTGATGATGTAGTTCCTTGAATCATTATATTTGCCATAATATTTTCCTCCTATTTATATCTTCGTAATTCTTCTTCTAAATCAGCCACCTTATATTCTAAAGATAATACTGGGTTTATGCAATATTTATCTAACAAATAATATAAATTATCTATTTCTTCTATAGTGGGGCTTTTGTGAGTATCATATAATCCATCATTGGAATGCACATGGATATATGCAATATAATCTTTTAATTCACTTAACCATTCTTCTAAAGCCACTCTGCCTAATTTAGCATGACCTATGTCTAAATTAATCTTAATATTAGGTAGATTTATAGTTTCTATTAACTCCTTTATCATACTAGGGGTTTCTTCAAAAATATTTTCCAGTAGGATTATACCCTTATAATCTGGTACTTCCTTTAGAATATCTTCCCAAAATTCTTTACTTTGCTTATTATTCAATTCTCTTAAGAAGGGTTGATTTAAATATGGGTTTATTTGGCTATGAAAGATTATATAATCTATATCAAGCTCCTTGGCTATGTTAATTGTGTTTAAATACCTATTATAGCTTATCTCTCCAATAAGCTTATCCGGACTAGCAGGCTTCAAATCTAAAAAAGGTCCATGTAATGCTTTGATATTATCGAAATCTTTAAGTCTATCCTTATACTGATTTATTATCATTTTAATTTCTTCTAATGATAAATTTGGTTCTGTAAAATCTTGTATCTCTACACCTATATTTAGTTTTTTATATTCCTCTAAATATAGTTCATCTATGGTACTTAAAGTTTTTAGTATTTTCCTTTTCATATATTCACTTCCTTCCTAAACCATTATACATAACTATCCTAATCATTGTCTATTAAAATTAAAATTGCGATAGGGACTATCTCCTATCGCAATTTTCTAAGTCTTATTTATTGTTCTTATATGTTTCCTCAATTTTCTTCCAATCAACTAGATTCCACCAAGTATCTATATAATCTGCTCTCTTATTTTTGTATTTCAGATAATATGCATGTTCCCATACATCTATACCTAGAAGTGGAGTCTTGCCTTGTGATATTGGATTGTCCTGGTTTGGTGTAGGAACTATTGACAGCTTACCTTTTTCTAGTACAAGCCATGCCCATCCACTACCAAATTGACCTAATGCTGCTTTTTTAAATTCTTCCT
>CAZIII010000026.1:0-10289 GCA_964539425.1 uncultured Tissierellaceae bacterium
TTAAGCTATGGAGATTACTCGGTTTCATCTTATCCTCGGTAGAAAGTACTAAAAACATCATTAACTCTATTTATATATAGTCTTGTTCTATTATATATTTCTAAGAATATAGACAATCTTTTCCTACCACCACTATTTGCCTTACTAGGCCATGAATATATTATATTACAAAATAAGGCAAGCGAAACTAGAAAAAAACCCATATTTACATCTTCATATAAGGGGGTAAAGGTATTACAAACTAATCCCAATAGTATAGCTAGAAAATTGAATATTAGAACTGGTGATATATTACTTTCAATAAATGGTATAGAGGTAAAGAACAGGAAGGACATGGAAGATATAATGAGAGTAAGGTCAAAGAAATTAACAGTTGAATTTTTCAATATAAAAACTGGACTTACCACTAAAAAATATTATGGAAAAAGAAAATCCCTAGGACTTATTATAGTCCCTAGGGATTTTTAGTTCAATTTACTTAAATCTATTATATAAATCATTTCTCTTTTATCACTCTCAAATGGTAATATAATATTTAGATATACAAGCTCATCATTTTCACTATAATAGACTTTCTCATTAATTAAGTTAGCAATTTTAGTGGAGCTTTTATTTTCTAGGGAATAATTTATCAAGGTATAATTATTAATAGAATTCTTTACAATATAGAATAAATTAGTGTGTGAAATAACCCTATAGTTTACTATGTTCTCCTCTATTCTACGAATTGTTCTCTCTTCTTCTAAATTATATATAATTAAAGTGTTGGTATCTTGAGTTTCATCTTTTCTTAGGTAGCCAATATGTTTATCATCAATATATTTTGGTAAAAAACCATTATTAATAAAGTTGAAATTTCTCCAATCAGTAGTAATAGATAGGCTATGAAGACCATTTTCATCAGGGGCTTCAACCATTAAGAAACTTTCACCATTTGAAACTAAAGTCTTAATATTTCTTTTAAACAAGCCTACTAGCACAGATTCATTGGTTTCCAAATCAAAGTTATAGATTATTGAACCATAGTCAAGGTTTTCTACAAGATATAGTATATCTTTATCTTTCCAACTCATTATAGTAGGATTAAATTTTTCTACCAAATTTATTTTATATGTCCTATTATCATCTAATGAGATAATATATAATTCAGTACCATTACCATCTGCTTCAATAATAGAAATTAATTCTTGACTTGTATTAATATTTACTGAGTGAATACTATAATTAGATGAAAAGACCATTGTTTTTGCATCTTTTAAAACATCATATGACCATAGTTGTTCTTTAGTTTTATTAGTCACTTTATCAACTAATATTTTCTTATATAGTATTAAATTATCTGATACATAATTTAATACACTACCTTCATCTAAAGTGGAGGAAATATATATTTTTTCTGATGTAAGAATATCTCCACTATTTGCATCTACCTCAACAAGTAAGTCAATCATAGGAATTTCAGGAGTTTCCCTATCGAAGATGCTATTATATGTAATACTCCATATTAAGGATTCATCTGATTTAGATAAGGTAAAAGTTGGAGAGGTTTTAGTTGATATCTTGTAATATGCCTCTAATTTTTTTAATACATCATTAATACCAAATTTGATTTTCAGTGGAGTATAATCGTCATAAACTATATTAAACTTTAGATTATTAATATCTTTTAAATTGGTTTTTTCTATTTCCATATATATTTGTGGAACTGCTAATCGAAGGCTATTCTTACTATATTTAGCGCTTACATGGATGTTTACCTCACTACCTTTTTTAACTACATTGTTTACATTAACACTTGAACATTCAGTCAAGCCTAAGGAAGCTAATATCCTTATCTTATTATTATTATTGGTAATTACTTCAGCAGAAGGAGCAATGGATTGGAAGCTTTTAGAAAAAAGAATTTGCTCGACTTGATAATTAATTTCTTCTTCATCAAAAGTAATGTCACTTTCCAAAGCTAAAGTATCTTCTTTTTTTGAATTGCAACCCACTAGGCCAATAGCTAAGAATAGTGTAAATATTATACATAAAATTTTCTTCATTCAAGACGCCTCCCTATGGATAGTTTACTACAATAATTTGATTTGTTCAATAATAGATTTTCTATGTAATATGTTTTGACAAAAGGAAATAATAATATATAATATTATATGTAGGAACAAATGTTCAAATATAGAGGTGTTTAATGTGAATAAATTTAAAATAGAATCAAATTATAAACCAACTGGTGATCAGCCACAGGCTATTGAAGAACTAGCGGATGGATTAAATAAAAATCTAAAGCACCAGACTTTACTAGGAGTCACAGGTTCTGGTAAGACGTTTACTATGGCAAATATAATTGAGAAAGTTCAAAAGCCTACTCTTGTTATAGCACATAATAAAACCTTAGCCTATCAATTAGCCTCTGAGTTCAAGGAATTTTTCCCAAATAATTCAGTGGAATATTTTGTTAGTTATTACGATTATTACCAACCTGAAGCATATGTACCCCAATCAGATACCTATATAGAAAAAGATGCTTCAATAAACGATGAGATAGATAAACTTCGTCACTCTGCTACAGCAGCCTTATTTGAAAGAAAAGATGTTATCATAGTTGCATCTGTGTCCTGTATTTATGGATTAGGAGACCCAATAGACTATGAAAACCTTGTAGTTTCTCTAAGGCCAGGTATGATAAAGGATAGAGATGAAGTGATGAGAAAATTAATCGATATCCAATATATAAGAAATGATATTAATTTTGTCAGAGGAACATTTAGAGTCAGGGGAGATATTCTAGAGATATTTCCAGCCTCATCTAGTGAGAATACTATTAGAGTTGAATTCTTTGGTGATGAAATAGATAGAATAGTAGAAACTAATTATTTAACTGGGGAAGTTATAGGATTACGTTCCCATATTTCAATATTTCCTGCTTCTCACTTTGCTACAACCAAGGAAAATGTAGAAAGAGCAATAAGGACAATAGAGGAAGAATTGGATGAAAGAATTAGAGAACTCAAAGATAAGGACAAATTATTGGAAGCACAAAGGTTAGAACAAAGAACTAGATATGATTTAGAAATGCTGTCAGAAATGGGATTTTGCCAAGGTATAGAGAATTACTCTAGACATTTGAGCAATAGACCTCCAGGGCATAAACCTTTTACCTTAATAGATTATTTTCCAGAGGACTTTTTAATAATAGTAGATGAATCTCACGCCACTATACCTCAAATTAGAGGTATGTATAATGGAGATAGGGCTAGGAAAACAAACTTAGTGGAGTATGGATTTAGACTTCCATCAGCACTTGATAATAGACCCTTACAATTCACAGAGTTTGAATCTATGGTGAATCAAATAATATATGTTTCTGCTACCCCAGGACCCTATGAATTAGAACATACTGAGAAGACAGTAGAACAAATTATTAGGCCTACTGGGTTATTAGATCCAATTATAGAAGTAAGGCCTACAGACCATCAAATAGATGATTTAGTAAATGAAATTAGGGAGATTGCAGCTAGACAGGAGAGAATACTGGTCACTACATTAACTAAGAAGATGGCTGAAGACCTAACTAATTACTTTAAAGAAATTGGAATAAGAGTTACCTATCTTCACTCTGATGTACTGACAATGGAGAGGATGGAAATAATTAGAGATTTAAGGCTTGGTAAATACGATGTCCTTGTGGGTATAAATCTGCTTAGGGAAGGATTAGATTTACCAGAAGTGTCTCTAGTAGCTATATTAGATGCTGATAAGGAAGGCTTTTTAAGGTCTGAAACATCTCTTATTCAGACATCAGGAAGAGCAGCAAGAAATATCCAAGGTAAAGTTATTATGTATGGAGATAGAATAACAAAATCTATGGAAAAAGCCATAAATGAGACTAATAGAAGAAGAAAAATTCAAGATGAGTATAATAAGAAGCATAATATTGAACCAGAGTCTATAAAGAAAGGTATTAGGGAAGTTATAGAAGCTACAATGGTAGCAGAGGAAGAAGTAAGATATGAAGAATCTTTCACTAAGGAAGAGATACAGGGTATGATAGAGGGTCTAGAAACTGTAATGTTAAAAGCAGCTGAAGAGCTAAACTTTGAAAAAGCAGCAGAGATTAGAGATAAGATACTAGACCTAAAGAAGAAGCTAAGATAGGGGCGATAAAATGATAAAAGATGAAATAGTAATTAGGGGAGCTAAGGAGAATAATCTGAAGAATATTTCTTTAAGGCTACCTAGGAATAAATTTATAGTTTTTACAGGATTATCAGGCTCGGGAAAGTCTTCCCTAGCCTTTGATACTATATATGCAGAAGGACAAAGAAGATATGTGGAGTCATTATCCAGCTATGCAAGACAATTCTTAGGTCAAATGGATAAGCCAGATGTGGAATATATAGAAGGATTATCACCTTCAATAGCAATAGACCAAAAGACTACATCAAAGAATCCCCGTTCAACAGTAGGTACAGTTACAGAAATATATGATTATTTAAGATTATTATATGCAAGAATAGGTACTCCATATTGTCATAAATGTGGGAAAGAAATTTCTAGTCAGACAGTGGAACAAATGGTAGATAAAGTAATGGAAGCAGAAGAGAAGACTAAACTTCAGATTTTAGCTCCTGTTATTAGAAGAAAAAAAGGGGAGCATATAAAAGTATTAGAAAATATCAAAAAAGAAGGTTTTGTTAGGGTACTCATTGATGGAGAAATGTTTGATATTGGGGATGAAATAAAGCTTGAGAAAACTAAAAACCATACGATCGAAGTAGTGGTAGATAGAATAGTTGTAAGAGAGGGTATCGAAGGTAGATTAGCTGAATCTTTAGAGACAGCATTAAAATTAGCAGATGGACTTGTAATAGTTGATTTTATAGATAAGGAAAGGGTTATGTTTAGTCAAAAACTTGCATGCCCAGATTGTAGTATTGCAATCGAAGAATTGTCCCCTAGGATGTTTTCATTTAATAGTCCCTTTGGCATGTGCCCTACTTGTAGTGGATTAGGTTTTTCCAAAGTAATAGATAAAGATTTAATTATTCCAAATTTAGACTTAAGTATTGAAAAAGGTGGGATAGCACCATACTCCAATACTAATGAAACAACATATTATTATCAAATTTTCAAAACATTGGCAGAGGATAATGGTTTTAGTGTAGATAGACCTCTTAGGGATGCACCAGATAAGCTAATACAAGAGTTATTATATGGTACTGATAGAGATATATCCTTTGATTTCATTAGTCATTTTGATGATGGAGGTATGAGAGAATATAAGGGTAAATTTGAAGGAGTAATTCCTAATCTAGAAAGAAGATATAATTCTACTAATTCTGACTATATGAGGAATAAAATAGAAGAATTTATGGAGGAAAATCCATGTCCAACCTGTCATGGAAAAAGGTTAAAAGAAGAAGTATTAGCAGTAAGAATAAATAAGCTAAATATCGCGGAACTTACAGACTTATCAATCAATAAAGCAGTGGAATTTGCTAATGGTTTAGTGCTTACAGAAAAACAACAAATAATAAGTGAGCAAGTGCTAAAAGAAATTAAAGAAAGATTAAATTTCTTAAAAACTGTAGGATTGGATTATTTAACACTATCTCGTATGGCCGGGTCATTATCAGGGGGAGAATCCCAAAGAATAAGGCTGGCAACTCAAATAGGATCTAGTCTTGTAGGTGTGGCATATGTACTGGATGAGCCAAGTATAGGATTACATCAAAGGGATAATGCAATGCTACTTAAGGCATTAAGGAAGTTAACTGATTTAGGAAACACACTAATAGTAGTAGAACATGATGAAGATACCATGTATGCAGCAGACCATATTGTAGATATAGGGCCTGGAGCAGGTATACATGGTGGATATATAATAGGAGAAGGAACTGTTGAAGATATAAAAAACAATCCAGATTCCATCACAGGATTATATTTATCGGGGAAAAGAAAGATTGAAATTCCAGAAGAAAGAAGAGAACCTAGTGAAAAATGGATTGAAGTAATTGGTGCAGAAGAGAATAATCTGAAGAATATAGATGTGAAAATTCCAGTAGGCTTGTTCACTTGTATAACTGGAGTATCGGGCTCAGGCAAATCTTCATTAGTTAATTCAATATTACACAAAGCTTTAGCACAAAAATTAAATAGAGCTAAAACGAAACCAGGAAAGCACAAAAGCATAAAGGGTTTAGAACATTTAGATAAAGTAATAGATATAGATCAGTCACCAATTGGCAGAACTCCAAGATCAAATCCTGCTACCTATACAGGGACCTTTGACCTCATTAGAGATGTTTTTGCTATGACTAATGAAGCAAAGATGAGAGGATATCAAAAGGGCAGATTTAGCTTTAATGTAAAGGGAGGACGATGTGATGCCTGTAATGGTGATGGAATATTAAAGGTAGAGATGCATTTCCTACCAGATGTCTATGTACCATGCGAAGTTTGTAAGGGTAAAAGATATAATAGGGAAACATTACAAGTAAAATATAAAGGAAAGTCCATATCCGATGTATTGGATATGACAGTGGAAGAGGGAGTAGACTTTTTCAAGAATATACCTAAAATATCCAGAAAGCTGGAAACCTTATTTGATGTAGGTTTAGGATATATAAAAATAGGTCAATCTTCTACAGAGTTATCTGGTGGAGAAGCTCAAAGAGTAAAATTAGCCACAGAGCTATCCAAGAGGTCCACAGGTAAGACGGTCTATATCTTAGATGAACCAACTACAGGACTTCATACAGCAGATATTCACAAACTAATTAAAGTATTAAATATGTTAGTAGAAGGCGGAAATACAGTAATAGTAATAGAGCATAATCTAGACGTAATCAAAACAGCAGACTATATAATAGACTTAGGACCTGAAGGTGGAGATAAAGGTGGTACTATAGTAACTACTGGAACTCCAGAAGAAGTAGCCAAAGTCAAGAAATCATATACAGGGCAATTTTTGAAGAATGTATTGAAATAAATTTACAATCAGAAAAAGGATGGATTTATCCATTCTTTTTTTGATAGATATAAATTTCTTATTGCCATAAACTTGTAATTAACATACAATTAAGATAAGAGACAAATAAGGGGGTAGAGAATTTGTTAAAAATTGATAGCATTTCTAAGTCTTATAACAAAGGCGGAATAAAAGCAGTAGACAATATTAATCTAGATATTAAACCAGGGGAGATATTTGGATTTCTTGGTCCTAATGGGGCAGGAAAGACTACTACTATAAAGATGATAGTAGGACTCTTAAAGCCTGATAGTGGGAATATAACTGTAGGGAATATAGATGCATGGGAAAATCCTTTGGAGGCTAAATCAATGATTTCTTATGTACCTGATAATCCTGAAATATATGATAAGCTCAAGGGGATTGAATATCTAAATTTCATTGCAGATATGTACGGAATTTCAAAAGATAAAAGAGAAGAAAAGATGAACTATTACCTAGAGTTATTTAATATAAAAGATGCTATAGGGGATATAATAGGTAGTTATTCCCATGGTATGAAGCAAAAACTTGTACTTACATCAGCACTTCTAAACGATCCAAATTTATTTATTCTTGATGAACCAATGGTAGGATTAGATCCAAAGTCTGCATTTAATCTCAAAGAAATTATGAGAAAAATGTGTGATGAAGGAAAAACAGTATTTTTTTCCACTCACGTATTAGAAGTAGCTGAAAAACTATGTGATAGAATAGCAATAATAAGCAAGGGTAAAATCGTAGCCATGGGGACTATGGAAGAATTAAGATCTCATGCTCAGGAGAGGGAATCTCTAGAGAATATATTTTTGGAGTTGACTGAGTGATGAATAAGATAATTTCATTAATCAAAACTGATCTAAATATTACCTATGGTCTATCTTCTATAAAATATAGCTTTAAAAACAAGAAAAATAGGTGGCAGATTTTAGTCTTTGGTTTAGCAATGTTATCACTTATACCTACTTATATCCTAATGATAAATGGATTGAATGGAATGTATGACATTTACAATGGAATGGGTCAAAAATCTATGTTTCTATTATCAGGATTCTTAGTTTCACAGGTAATGGTTTTTGTATTTGGGCTACTTTATGTAATGTCTAAATATTATTTTTCAAATGATTTAGCTCATTTAGTGCCGTTGCCAATTAAACCATCCTATATTTTAGGCTCTAAATTTGTGACACTAATGGTTAGTGAGTATTTAACATCCTTGCCTATAATATTACCTTTCGTATATATATATGGAACTAAAGGAGGAGAAGGGCTTCTCTATTGGATATATGCATTTTTATTAGTGGCCACTCTACCTATAATACCACTAGTATTAGCTTCTATAATAATTATGATTTTTATGAAGTATACAAATATAGGTGCAAAAAAAGATTTAATGAGGATAATTGGTGCAGTATTGTTTATTGTAGTCATGATTTATGTACAAATGAAAATTCAAACCATAGCACAGCAAGCTTTACTTCAAGGAGATAATTTTTTTGTAAATTTAATAACTGATTCTAATATATTAGTTAAAAAACTAGGGCTAGGATTTCCACCATCACAATGGGGTGCCTTGGCTTTAGCAAATAGCTCAAATGCCTTAGGATTAATTAATTTGTTATCTTTTATTGGAGTGGGCATTATTACTTTTTTCATTATGATGTTTTTGTCTGAAGGTTTATTCTTTGGGGGACTTATTGGAAATATTGAAGTTTCAGCTTCAAAGGGGAAATCTGGAAAGAAAATGTCCATCAAAGAGACTACTAGAGAAACAAAACCCTATATAGCCCTGGCTAAAAAGGAGATTATTATGCTCTTTAAGACTCCTGTTTATTTGATGAATGCTGTTGGAGGAGTAGTTATGGTACCAATTATTATGGTCATGACTGGAGTAGCAGGGGGAGATGAATCCATGACCATGCTTTTAGGTTCCATGGGGAATAATACGAACTTAGTTACCTTAGTTGGTATAGCTTTCATTGTAGCCTTAGGTATGTTGAATAGCATTGGACCAACTACTTTTTCAAGGGAAGGAAATTGCTTTTGGATACAAAGAACTTTGCCCATAAGACCAGAAGATCAAATAAAAGGTAGGGTATTATCATCTTTAGCAATACAGGCACTAGGTGTTGTAGCACTAATAGCCAGTGCATCTTTTATTATAAAAATTAACATTACAACTATGATTTTAATAGCCGTTTTAGGTTTATTAGGAAGTATACCAATGACTCAAATTGGTATGGTAATAGATATAATAAGACCATTCCTCACATGGGATAATCCTCAGAGAGCAATGAAGCAAAATTTAAATGTACTAATTGGAATGGGTCTAGGAACTTTATATGCTGGTGGAATAGGATTTCTTGTAATAAAAATAATTGATAAGGTAGATATTAATCTAATATATGGGTTGCTTGCCGTAATATTTATTGTATCAACTCTAGTATTATCATCTGTTTTGAAGAAATTAATTATTAAACAATTTGAAGTTTTGGAATAAAATAAAAATAACCGTCCAGTGGGACGGTTATTTTTGTCTGTATTACATAATTCTTGAATAATATTCAACGACCAATTGATCATCAATTTCTATAGGTACTTCATTTCTTTCTGGATGTTTAATTAAAGTACCAGACATATTATTTACATCCTTAGTTAAATAAGGGTATTGATTTAAGAAAAACGAGTTGAAGTTTTCTGTGAAAAGCTCTATACTTCTAGATTTTTCTCTTAATTCAATAGTATCTCCTATTTCAACTAGATAAGAAGGAATATCTACCTTCTTTCCATTTACTAAGAAATGTCCGTGTACTACCATCTGTCTAGCTTGCCTAATTGAAGAAGCAAACCCTAGTCTATATACTAAATTATCTAATCTTGTCTCCAAGATTTTTATAAGAGCATGACCTGTTTGATCCTGAGATTTTTTTGCAACTCTAACATACTTTGCAAACTGTTTCTCCATGACACCATAATACGCTCTTAGTCTTTGTTTTTCTAACAACTGCATTCCGTACTCGGAAAGCTTTTTGTCTGCCCTGGATGTCCCCTTAGTAGCTCTTTCCATTGCCTTAGGGTGGCCACAAACATTTAATCCTAATCTTCTAGATTGCTTAAATCTAGGTCCCATCATTTTAGCCAATATTATCAACTCCATTCTAGTTTTGCCGCGATAATTTTTAGCCAATAATAATATATCATAAATTGAGTGAAAAGTAAATGATAATCATTATCACAAAATGGTTTTAAATATATAATAGTAAAACTACATAGCTATACT
>CAZIII010000026.1:10299-12973 GCA_964539425.1 uncultured Tissierellaceae bacterium
TTAAATCTAGGTCCCATCATTTTAGCCAATATTTTCATCTCCATCAAAATTATTTGCCGCGATAATTTTGAGCCGGATTATAATATATCATAAATGAAAGAAAAAGTAAATGATAATTATTATCAATATGAAACCCGATTCCATTTATTATACATACCATTTGCAAAAATCAAATGATGTTTATTAATTATCATTAAAATGATATAGTATTAGAGAGTATGTTGATGAAAAATATATTCTAGTGTCTTGTTTAGAGTAACGAAATATAATATAATATATAAATTATAGTAGATAAAGGGGAAGTAGAATGACAGAAAGACTTTTAGACGAAAACAAGGTTATAAGAAACAAAATATTATCCATGATTCTACCTATTACTGGCGAAAATGTATTGCAGATGACTGCTGGTATAGTCTTAATGGCTATGATTGGAAGGTATGACGCTTATGCAGTTGGAGCTATAGGGATTGCTACAGTTCTTTATAGAATATTATGGGGTATATTTAAAGGTATAGCCACAGGGACATCGGTTTTAATAGCCCAATCATATGGAGCTGGCAATTATAACAAATTGAAATCCATAGCTGAGCAATCATTTATTATTTCCATTGGTGCCGCTATAGTCTTTCAGCAACTACTTTTTTGGTTTGCTAGGCCATTGTTGACTGTGTTTAATCCACAACCAGAGTTGCTAGCTAATGGTGAAATATACCTAAAGATAATATCTTGGTCCTTACCATTTGCTGCCATTATACTATTAGTATCAGGTATACTTCAAGGCATGGGGAATGCAAGAACCCCTATGGTAGCCGTAGGTTTATTAAATATTGTAAATATTATTGCAGGATTTGTGTTGATAACGGGTAAAGTGGGTATTGAATCCATGGGCTTAAGAGGTGCAGGATATGCCTATAACATGGCTTATATATCTGCTGCTGTATTCGGTGTAATTATGTTATTTGGTAAGAAAGGAATTTTGACTAATATTGGAGATAAGATAAAGTTGAAATTCAAAAGAGATGAAGCCTTAATGATACTTAAGCTAGGTCTTCCTACTTCTTTTGAAACATCATTTTGGCAGGCAGCATCAATATTTCTAACAAGAGCAATCCTTACCTACGGAGAGTTGGCCTATGCAGCTTATCAACTAGGCTTACAAGCAGAGTCAATTTCATATATGCCTGCAACTGGATTTGGAATTGCAGCTACAACTTTTATTGGTCAAGCCTTAGGTAGTAGAGATAGGGAAATAGGGAAGAAGTATCTAAATAAACTAATCAGATATACAATTGTAATAACAATATTTGCTGGAGGAGTTTTAATATTATTACCTAGTCAAATAATGAGCCTTTTAACAAAGGAGCCTGAGGTAATTAGAATAGGGGCTATGTATTTATTTGTCATGGGGTTAACTCAATTGCCTCAAAATATATCTGGTGTTTTAAATGGAGCGCTTAGGGGTGCAGGATATGCAAAGGTTCCTATGTTCAATGCGGGAATAGGACTCTGGGTCATAAGGGTACCATTTGTATTAGCAATGGCATTTATATTTAAGGCAGATATACTTTGGATTTGGGTAGGAATAGGTTTAGATATGTGTTTCAGACTTCTATTCTCTTATTTGTATTTTAAGAGAAAGGATATATTTGAAACAGAAATATTAGTAGGTGAATAAGAATATTGAAAGGATGAATGCTATTGAAGGATATAGATATAGCTAAAAAATTATTAATAGAAGAAAATCTTGCGCTAGTAGTAGTTAAAGATGGTGAAGTGATATTTAAAAGCGTGGAAAAAGGAATAAAGCCCATGTATATCTTAGCTACGGAGATGAAAAGTGAAGCTAAAGGTGCTTCCTTGGCAGATAGAGTAATAGGTAGAGGAGCTGCGCTTTTATGTGGCTATGTAGAAATAAAAGAAGTATATACAGAATTGATTTCTGAAGGAGGTGTTTCTGCCTTAGGAGAATATAATATACCATATGTGATGGAGAGAACTTGCCAATATATAAAGAATAGGGATAAAACAGATTATTGCCCAATAGAAAAGCTTTCTTTGGATAATGATGAACCAGTATTACTTTTAAAAGATATAAAGGAATTTTTTGCATCACTTAAAAAATAGAAGGGAGATATTCAATGAACGAAAGAAATAATACTAAAAGATTAGTCATAGCAGGATTATTATTAGCTATTGGAATTATTGTACCAACCATATTTCATACAACAGGCTTACCTGGAACAACATTTTTACCAATGCATATACCTGTTTTAATAGGTGGATTTCTGTTACCACCTCACTTAGCAGCCTTGTTAGGTATGCTAACACCAGTACTAAATTTTTTAATTACAGGAATGCCAGTCCTATTTCCTATGGTGGTAATAATGATTTTCGAATTAGGTACTTATGGATTTGTGGCTTCAATTTTGTATAGGAAATTAAAAATTCCTTCAATAATTTCATTGATTTTTTCTATGATAGTAGGGCGAATAATGGTAGGTGTAGTTGTATTTATTTTAGCAGCATTCTTTTCAATACAATTAGACCCTATGACTTTCATCATAGGAGGGGTAACAACTGGATTGCCCGGTGTAATAATTCAATTAGTTCTGATACCAACTTTGATTTATAGTATAGTAAAATACACTACTATAGATTTAGATTAGTTAAATAG
>CAZIII010000026.1:13073-16919 GCA_964539425.1 uncultured Tissierellaceae bacterium
AGGAGGATAATATGAGTTTATTAATTAAGAATATAAATATAGTGCCTATGGATGGCAAAAATGAATTAATTAGAAATACAAATATTTACATTTCAGATAATGAAATAGTCCATATTGGAGAAATAAGAGAAGATATAGATGTAGAAAGAATAATTGATGGAAAAAATAAATTAGCAATGCCTGGTTTAGTCAACTCCCATACACATATTGGAATGTCCTTACTGAGGAACTTTGCAGATGACCTACCACTTCATGATTGGCTGACAAAAAAGATTTGGCCAATAGAAGCTAAGATGAATAGAGAGGACATATACTGGGGTTCACTTCTAAGTATGGTTGAAATGATTCAAGGAGGCACCACAGCTTTTTGTGATATGTATGATTCCATGGAAGAAGTAGGTAGAGGGCTAGTCGAGTCAGGTATGAGAGGAGTCCTCACCAGGGGAATGATAGAAGAGGAAGGGAAGAATCAAATTAAGCTTGATGCAACAAGAAAATTATATATGGATTGGCATGGGAAAGGTAATGGTAGAATTAAAGTAATGGTAGCACCACATGCACCATATACATGTGGCCCAGATTTCCTAAAGGACAATATTAGTTTAGCTAAGGAATTAAATACAGGAATTCATATTCATCTTTCAGAAACTAAGAAAGAAGTTGAAGATAGTTTAAAATTACATGGTAAATCTCCAATAAAACATGTATATGATTTAGGCATGTTTGAATTACCTACTATAGCAGCGCATTGTGTTCATGTGAATGATGAAGATATTGAGATAATGAAAGAGAACAATGTATTTCCAGTGAATAATCCAGCTAGCAACCTAAAACTAGCTTCTGGTTTTGCACCAGTAGATAAGATGTTAAAAAGAGGAATACCAGTAGCGTTAGGTACAGACGGATCTTCTAGCAACAATAACCTTAATATGTTTGAAGAAATAAATTTAGCTGCCATAATCAATAAAGCAGTAAATTTAGATGCAGTATCAGTCCCAGCAATATCAGCCTTGGAAATGGCTACAATAAATGGAGCTAAGGCTTTACAGTGGGATAAAGAAATAGGGTCCATTGAGATTGGAAAGAAAGCAGATATGATATTGATAGATATAGATAAGCCACATCTTTATCCATTTCACAATATAATTTCATCACTAGCATATTCAGTTCAAGCTTCAGATGTGGATACGGTCATAGTAGATGGAAAGATAATCATGGAAAAAAGAGAAATAAAAACACTAGATGTAGAGAAGATAAAATTCATGACAGAAAAACATGCTCAGAATTTAATTAAAAGATAATATAAGAAAGATAATCTAAAAAATATAATGGTCATTAGTATTTTTACTAATGACCATTATATTTTTTGTATTAATTGGCAATAATTATAATTATATAAAAATTAGTAGGTGAAGATCTTGATATCAAAGAATATAAAAACTAATAGGGAAGAATTGAAAAAAACATTTAATAACTCTAGTGATTTAATCTTATATGAGTTTGATACTTTATGCAATTCAAAGGCTATGGTTGCATATATTGAATCACTCATAGATAGGAATGGATTATATGATAATTTAATAAAACCATTGATTCAAGATCTCATAAACCCTCAAGATATTTTATCTACAGTACCTATTGCAGGTTGCAAAGAATTAGATAACATGAATAAGATTACACCATATATGTTGATTGGGAATGCAGCCTTATTTATAGATGGGATTGAAGTAGGATATATATTTGAACTTGGAAAATGGGATAGAAGATCAATAACAGAGCCAGGCTCTGATCGAGTTGCAAAAGGGCCCAAGGAAGGATTTGTAGAAGATATTAATGTAAATAAAGCTATGGTAAGGCGTAAGGTTAAAAACACCAATTTGGTATTTGAAGATTATATAATAGGTGAAGTGACTAATACTGATGTTTCTTTAGCTTATATAAACGGTATAGTAAATCCACAGATATTGGATGAAGTCAGAAGTAGAATAAAGAAGATTAAACTAGATAGCGTATTAGATTCAGGATATATAGAACAAAATATCGAAGATTCTCCAAAGTCATTGATAGCTACAATTGGATATACTGAAAAACCTGATATAGCAGCTGCAAAGATGATAGAAGGAAGAATTTTGATAATATGCGATGGTTCACCTATGGTATTAACTCTACCAAGAATATTTATAGAAAGCTTGCAAACATCTGAGGATTATTATATGAAGCACATATATTCAACTTACCTCAGGATTATACGAATTATTGCCTTAATCATAGCTATAGTGTTACCAGGATTTATTGTAGCTTTAAAAACTTTTCACCATGAGATGATTCCTACTAAGCTTTTACTGTCCATTGCTATTGGTAGAGAGGGAGTACCATTTACCGCTCTAATGGAAGGATTACTTATGATTTTATTCTTTGAATTAATCAAAGAATCAGGGCTTAGGATACCAGGCAATATAGGTTCAGCAGTAACTGTAATAAGTGGTATAGTAATAGGTCAAGTAGCTGTAGATGCAGGGCTTGTAGCGCCAATTATGGTTATTACTGTTTCCCTTACAGGTATATCAGAATTTATTATTACAGACCAAAGAGAACTAGTACCTATCTACAGATTGATAATAGTTTTCTTAGGTGGTATATTGGGACTGTTTGGTATTGTCTGCGGGTTGGTAGTAATGATAGTTCATCTTATTTCCTTGAGATCCTTTGGAGTTCCTTATATGTATCCCATAGCTCCTTATGACAAAGAAGGAATGAAGGATTTCATTATTATGCGTCCTCTTAAAAAAATGAATTATAGACCAAGGAATATAGCAAATAAAGATAAAAGGAAAAGGAATGAAGATAATGAATAAAATCATAAAAAAACTGATTATAACAATATACTTCCTAATGACTTCTATTCTCCTATCATCTTGTATTGCAGGGACTGGAGGGCAAGAGATAGATGAAATAGCTATAGTTACATCATTAGGTGTTGATATAGAAGACGAAAAAATATTGATTACATGTGAAGTATTAAATCCAGCAGCTGTTGGAAGTTCTAGTAGTACTTCATCAAGTGGTTCTGGCTCACAATCCTTTGTATATCCCCAAGGCAGGGGAGATACCATAAGAGAAGCAATTAATGATATAAATTTACATTTCGATAGAAAGATACTTTTGAGTCATAGCAATCTACTCATATTAGGTGAGGAATTTGCAAAAAGAGGTATAACAGATTTAATGGACTTTTTCATGAGGGACAATGAGCCTAGGGAGGATATGTATGTAGTAGTTGCACAAGGGGCTAAGGCCTATGACGTTGTTGGAGTTAGAGCAGGGCTAGGCAGAGCTTCAGGGAATTACCTATATGATATTCTAAACAACTTTGCATATAATGCAAGGAGTATCAATATTAGTTTTGCAGAGAAATACAGATACTTTTATGATGTAGGAAATGATCCAGTACTTGGTGTAGTTCAGGTTAGAGAAGTAAAACAGATTGATCAAGAAAAATTAAGTAAAGAACCTATATTAAAGATTCTAGATGTATCTGGTGGTGCAGCCCTAAAAAGGGATTATTTAAATGGATACTTTACAGCAGATGAGATGATAGGATTTAATTTTATTGTAGGTGACATAGAAGGGGGGGCCATTGTATTTAGGACTCCTGATGGATCAAAGGGAGATCTTTCAATCATTGGAGAGGATGGTAAGTTTACAACGGTAAATATTTTAAAATCCAAGACAAAAAGAGATATAAATGTAAATAATGGGAATATACACTTGAGTATAAATGTGAAACTTAGAGGAGAATTAAATGAAATAAATCAAGCACTAGATGTAAGTGATACTGAAATTATA
>CAZIII010000026.1:17019-19513 GCA_964539425.1 uncultured Tissierellaceae bacterium
TAGAGAAAATATCAACAAGGCAAATTATATTTGTGATTACTATTAGTAGAATAGCTACTATGATAACTATCATGCCTATAATTCACATGGGTCCAGCAAATCAGGACATATGGATTGTGATTATTGTTTCTTTTTTCTATACTATATTATCTCTTATTCCTCTAACATTTCTATCTACTAGATTTAGCAACTTAACCATTATTGGGTATTTGGAAAGAATATTTGGTAAGTTAATTGGTAAGATTATTGGAGTGTTTTATGGGATGTTTTTTATGAGGACATCAATATTATTCTTCTATATTGCAGTTCAGATGGTAACAACCACATTTATGACGGAGATATCCCCAATGATAGTTATACTTGTTTTTTTTATTGTTTGTGTATATATAGCATCTAGAGGTATAGAAGTTATAGCTAGGTTTGCAGAATTATTTTGTCCTATTATTATAGTTTCTCTTATAACCTTTACAGTTCTTGGATTTAATAATATAGATTTGACTATATTATTACCAATATATAGAGATTCCACTTTTTTAAACATTAACCTAGGTGCAATAGAATTTTCTCTCCTAACAACTGATATGTATATTTTAGCTATGAATGTCCCACAGCTTGAAAATAAGAAGGATTTAATAAAAATTGTAATAAAAAGTACTTTATATTCTTTACTGATTATACTGATGATGGTAATAGTAACACAAACATCTTTAGGTATAGAGCAAGCTAAACATTCTAATTATCCATTCCTAACCTATGTTAGAATGGTTAGGACATATTCTATATTTGAGAGAATAGAGTCAGCTTTTTTAGTTACATGGACAGTAACTATAATGAGTAAAATTGTTATTTATATTTATATTTCCAGCTATGCATTTAAAGAAACATTTAAGAGAAAAAATGTAAATATATTTGTATATCCAATAGCTATTATATCTGCTGCCATCACTTATTATCTAGCTGATATAAATCCTCTGATGGGAGATGTAAATTTTCTGAGTTCTTTTGACTTTATTTATTATCCTATATTTAAAATAGGAATCCCAACAATAGCTATCATAGTATATTTCTTTAGAAGAAAATCCTTTGAGAAACAAGAAAGATTATCGGATTAGATAATTGAGGGGAGAATTATTGTAACAATAGTTCCTTCCCTATATTTACTATCTATATTTACTGTGCCATTATGAGCTGTAACTAATGATTTAACAATAGATAGACCGAGCCCTGTTCCTCCAGTACCTTTATTCCTTGAAATATCAGCCCTATAAAACCTATCAAAGATAAATGGTAGGTCTTTGTCTTCTATACCGACACCGTTGTCTCCTACCTTTAGGATAATATCATTTTTATCTTTTTTTAGGGATATAAAAACTTTGCCTTCTTCATCAAGATATTTAATAGAGTTAGAAAGAAGGTTATACATTATCTGTTTAAGCTTATCCCTATCCATAAGGGCATAAATATCATGGTTTATATCAGATTCAATGCTATGGTTCTCCTTAGTATATAGAGGAATAAAGGTAGTTATAATATTATTAAGTTCTTTAGATAGATTGAACCTAGTTTTGTTCAGAATAATTTCCAATTCATCACCACTAAAGGAATCCTTTAGATCATCAACTAAATTAGACAATCGATCTATTTCTACCATGAGAATATCTAGATGATATTTGCTAGGTTCCCATATACCATCTAAAATAGCTTCTAAATGGCTTTTCAATGTTGCAAGAGGTGTTCTAAGTTCATGGGAAATATCAGAGGAATATTTCTTTCTAATATCTTCTTGTTTAGTTAAGGTTTCACCTAAATAATTGATAGAATCAGATAAATCTACAATCTCTAGTGTGTTAGTATTTACAGTGGATCTTTTACTAAGATTACCTTTACGCATTTCAACTGCTGTATTTCTAATTTCAATAAGAGGGGTAGTTAAAGAACGAGATAATATTATACTAGTTCCAATTCCAAGAAAGATAGTAAACATAGCTGAAATGAAAAAAGACTTAGCTAAGGTATCTTTAAAAACAATTGCACTATCTGTTAAATAAGAATTATCAACATAACCTACAACCAATAGTCCAACCTTATTATTTTCTTCTAATAATGGGAAAGATTTTTCTATATAATTACCCTCAGGGACATTATGCATCATCATTTGTCGGTGCATACCACCCATTCCATTTCTACTATTTGAAGAATACAATACGTTGTCATTTAGATCCCTAATTTCAATATAGACATTTTCCATAGAAGCATAGGAGTTTATTTCCCTTTGATATAGTTTATATCCATTTTCATGGTACAAATTATTTAGTTCATCACTTATCTGTTGAAGCTTACTTTCCTGTTCCTTCACAAGATAATTTTCAAACCTATTATTTATCATAAAGTTTGAGATAAAACTAATTATTATAATAGAAACTAAAATTGATAATATAAAATATAGAGTTAATTTTTTAGAAAGTTTCATATATATTCCTCCAATAATTGCCTG
>CAZIII010000027.1:0-14712 GCA_964539425.1 uncultured Tissierellaceae bacterium
TACTTTTTTCTCCTTGTTTACTATGGTCTTACTTATTTCATCTGCATTAGTAGCCAATGGCTCTGCTACTCTTTTTCTTTGAATCTTATCTGGGTTTTCCACTTGATACAAGTATCTTACAGTATCTTCTGAAATACTATGAGTCATTTCATCAAACATATCAAAACCTTCTCTTTGATATGCACGAACTGGATCCTCTTGGCCAAAAGCCCTTAGTCCAATACCCTGTCTAAACTGATCCATGGCATCTATATGGTCCATCCATTTACTATCTACTACTTGAAGAAGAACTACCCTCTCCACTTCTCTAAATCTCTCTTGACTAAATTCATCTTCTTTGGCCTTATATTTTTCCTCAGCCTCTACAACAATCTTATCAGTAAGCATTTCCTTAGTAATACTTTCAATATCATCAATTTTTAAGAAACCTTTCCTTAAATTCAAAAGGTTAATCATGGCATTTTCTAAGCCTTCAATATCCCACTCTTCTGGGAATTTACTCTGTCTCGTAAATACATCTATATTCTCTACAATTAAGGATTTAGTCATTTCTTGGATATAAGATCTAAGGTTTTCACCCTCTAATACCTTTCTTCTCTCACCATAGATTACTTCTCTTTGCTTATTCATTACATCATCATATTTTAATACATGTTTTCTAATACCAAAGTTATTACCTTCTACTTTCTTTTGAGCATTCTCTATGGTCTTTGTTAAAATTGAATGTTCTAATGGCTCATCCTCTGGCATTTTTAAGGTATCGATTAGGTTTTGCATCCTTTCTCCACCGAATAATCTCATTAAATCATCATCTAACCCAATGTAGAACCTAGTAGAACCTGGATCTCCTTGTCTACCTGCACGACCCCTAAGCTGATTATCTATACGTCTAGACTCATGTCTTTCTGTACCTATAATGTGAAGTCCACCAGCAGCTATGACCTTTTTATTATCTGCATCAGTATCTATCTTATATTTATCATGTAATTCCTTATATACTTTTCTTGCTTCCATGACTTCTTCACTTTCAATATCAAAGAAACTATCAACAAGAGCTAATACTTCATCAGTAAAACCTTTCTTCTTCATCTCCAATTTAGCTAAGAACTCTGGATTCCCTCCAAGTACAATATCCGTACCTCTACCAGCCATATTTGTAGCAATAGTCACAGCATTGTATCTACCAGCTTGAGCTACTATCTCTGCCTCTCTACTATGCTGTTTTGCATTTAATACTTCATGAGGAATTCCTTCCTTTTTAAGTAATTTAGATAGAGCCTCTGATTTTTCAATTGATATAGTACCAACTAATATTGGTTGGCCTGTCGTATGTCTTTCTTTTATTTCATTTACAACAGCCTTAAATTTAGCATTTTCATTACGATATACACTATCAGCTAAATCATCCCTAATAACTGGCATATTTGTAGGTATCTCTACTACATCCATATTATATATTTCTCTAAACTCTGATTCCTCAGTCTTAGCAGTTCCCGTCATACCAGAAAGCTTTTCATACATTCTAAAATAGTTTTGGAATGTAATTGTTGCTAAAGTCTTTGATTCAGATTTTACATTCATCTTTTCCTTAGCTTCTATGGCTTGATGGAGTCCATCACTGTACCTTCTACCATACATTAACCTTCCTGTAAACTCATCTACTATAATTACTTCACCTTCATTAACTACATAGTCAATATCCCTTTTCATTATGGCTCTAGCCTTTAGGGCTTGATTCACATGATGGGCTATTTCCATGTTTTCCATATCTGATAAATTCTCGATGCCAAAGAAGGATTCTGCCTTAGAAGTACCATTTTCAGTAAGAGAACAGGTTTTTGCCTTCTCATCTATTAAGAAATCTACTGTTTCTTCTTTTATCTCCCTATTAAAGGGATCTGATTTATTTTCTTTTTGATCTATTATTCTGCTACTAAGAGACCTTACAAAATTATCAGCCACTTCATAAAGTTTAGTAGATTTGTCACCTACTCCAGAAATAATAAGAGGAGTCCTTGCCTCATCTACTAATATACTATCTACCTCATCCACTATGGCAAAGTAAAGTTTCCTCTGTACCATTTCTTCCTTGTAAATAACCATATTGTCCCTAAGATAGTCAAAACCATATTCGTTATTTGTACCATAAGTAATATCACAATTATAAGCTGCTTTTCTTTCAGCATTGGTAATCCCATGTACAATACAACCAACTGTAAGACCAAGGAATTCGTAGATTTTCCCCATCCACTCCTTATCCCTTTTAGCTAAGTAATCATTTACAGTAACAATATGGACACCTTTACCCGTCAAAGCATTTAAATATGCTGCTAAGGTAGCTGTTAATGTCTTACCTTCACCAGTCTTCATCTCTGAAATCCTACCTTGGTGAAGTATTATACCACCAAATAATTGGACTCTAAAATGTTTCTTACCAAGTACTCTATCTGACGCTTCTCTAACTACTGCAAAGGATTCTGGTAAAATGTCATCCAGACTCTCTCCCTTATTTAATCTATTCTTAAACTCTACAGTCTTTTCCTTAAGCTGTTGATCAGTTAAGCTTTTCATTTTTCCATCTAAAGCTTCAACTCTATCCACTAGATGTGTAATTTTCTTTAGCTCCCTGTCACTATAAGACCCAAATAACTTATCAAATAAACCTGCCATGAATTAACCACCTTTCAAACTTCTATCTATTCCTATTTTATCATTTTATCATTTAATTAAACTCCTTTCAACTAAATAAAAAAGGATGGCGTAAATTAGACATAAACACTCAAAAAGTAAAAAACGGATTCCAAAGAATCCGTTTAAATGTAATATTAAATTTCTGGCTCAATTAGTCCATAATTTCCATCTTTTCTTTTATATACTATACTTACATCTTCATTATTTGCATCCATGAATACAAAGAAATTATGTCTTAGTAACTCCATTTGCAGTATTGCTTCATCTGATGACATTGGTTTAATACTGAATTTTTTCTTCTTAACTAATTTCGGTTTGTATGAATCTTCCTCTTGTGAAAGTGGTACAACATTTTCAAACCTTATAGTTTCACTATTTTTATATCTGTTTTGTAGCTTTGTTTTGTGTTTTCTTATTTGTCTTTCTAATATATCAACTGCTTTATCAATTGAAACATACATATCGTCGGTTGATTCCTCAGCCCTAATAATTGTTCCAGGTAGGTTTATGGTTACCTCGATTATCTTTCTGTTCTTTTCTGAACTGAAAGTGACATTACCTTCAATATCTTTTTGGAAATACTTATCAAGTTTTCCTATTTTTTTCTGTGTCACATCTCTTAGCGCATCTGTAATCTCCATGTTTTTTCCAGTAAAATTTAATTTCATAAACCCAGCTCCTTTCATATAAGCTTAATTGCTTATACTATTTGTATATATATTACCCTAATTTTTATTATAATAACATATATTATTTTATCTTATTTGGAATAATTAGGTGTGTATATTGTTAATTGTTAGTTATTTATCTGTGGATAATGTGCATAAGTCTGTGGAGAACCCTATATAATCAAATTTTTAATGTGTATAATAGGAATAAAAATGTGGATATCTTTTCAAGCAATAAAAAAAGTAGAAAGAAAATTTTTCTTTCTACTTTTTTTCATCTATAAGCATACTTACTGCAGATTCGTAGTTATATCCCTTATATGCCTTTTTTCCTTCTTTCACTTGTTTTATATCTAATTTTAGTTTATCTATATTGGACTTCATTTTCATAGTATTCTCATTATCTAAGATTGATATACTAGTTAATATATTATTAACTTCTTCAACAATTTCTCTTAAAATTTTGATATTATCAAATTTCTTTACATCAATACTATGAAAATTATCGATACCTTCATCCGATTTAATAGTACTGTATAGTCCTAAAAAATCCTTATCTAAGACATCAATCTTGTTCATTATATTTTGCTTATCTCCTAATACTAGTCCCAAATCATCCAAATTATCATTATCTATTATAACCTTTTGCTTTTGAGTTAGTTTTAAAAGATCTGTTACTAGAATCTTCTTATCTTTTGATAATGATATAATTTTATTAATATTATTAGCTGTCATTTAAACACCTACTTAGCTTGATATACTTTTTGTTTAATTTGCTTTATAACCTCTTTCCATGTATCTCTCATCTCATTGACTATTGCTAGTGCTTCATCTACAGCATTTATATCTTTTTTAATATTAGCATCTACTAACTTAGACATTACAAAATCATACAAGCCTCTAAGCTCTTTTGATATTTCATAATTCATGTCAAGGGAATAGTTCAACTCTGTAATAATATCTTGAGCCCTCATTAATGAAGTGTGTGTTCTCTCATAATCCTTCTTTTCCATACTGTATTTACCAATATTCATAAATTTAATTGCACCTTCATATAACATAAGGGTCAATTCCTCTGGTGTAGATGTAAGAACAGTATTTTGCTTGTATTGATTTAGAGCCTGATAATTCATTCTTTCCTCTCCTTACCTTTTTTAGCCAAATTGTTGTGATAACCAACCACTTTGACTACTCATCTGTTGCATATATTTTTCCATCTGTGTAAATTTAGCATAATAAGAATCTTCTTTTTTTGCAAGTAAAACATTTAAATTCTCAATTTTTCTATTCATCTCTGTTATAGACTTATCTATATCGGAGATGCTGGATTTTGTAGTTACAAAATCTATAAGCATATTAGATTTTACAGATCTATATAGGTCAGAATCTGATCCTGGACCCGATTTATCTATGATGGACTTCATTCCATCAATTAAATTATCATATATTCTTGTGAATATACCACTGTTAGCACTTTTAGTTGCCTTATCTGCTGATTCAGCCTCTGTAGGTTCTTTAAATAATAAAGCCATTACTTCCTCAGGACTATCTTCAATAGCTTTTCTAAGTTTTTCAGTGTCTATTTGAAGTTTTCCACCTGCGGTACCTCTAGCATATGATTCAGTAGATATTCCGATTTTCGTAATATGATTGTATTTTTCATCTATACCTTCCACATTCTTATATAAATCACTTCTCATGGCTTGTAATGTTCTGTTAATAGTCTCATCATTATTTAATAAACCTGATTTAGCCTTTTCTGTCCATAGCTTAACATCATCTTCCTTCATAGCACTTTTCTCGTCAGAAGATAATGGATGATAACTACTATATCTTTTTTCATTTAGCAGTAAGGATGATGCATCTATTAATGCATTGTAATCAGCTACAAGCTTTTCAACCTTTTCCATTATTCCATCTACATTTGTGGAGACATTGATGTTTGTAGTGCCTTGAGCCTTCAATTCAATGTTTAGACCATTTAGGGTAATGTTATTAGATGAATAAGTTAAATCTACACCATTAAACGAAATTTTTGAATCCTTGCCCAAACTATAAATAGCTCCTGTATGCCCTTCACCTGCTGAATTCTGTTCTTTTATATTGTATTTAAGTTTATCATTGATGAATTGCACACTAGCAGCATTTCCAGTTACAGCTGTTAATCCAATATATGCATCTTTTCCAGTTTCTGTAGTTTGCATAAATAATCTGCCATTAGTCTTATCATAAAAAGCAGTTACTCCTGTTTCTTCTGTCTTTGCATTTATAGACTTAACTACATCATCCATGGTTATATCAGTTGTTCCAACTGTGCTTCCCACTTCAATTTCCTTACCCTTTATCATAAATTTTAAATGCTTAACACCTTCTAAAGCATTTTCTTCTAATTCAGCACTAGTAAAACTAGCACCCTTTGCCAATTCCTTAACCTCAATACTATAACTTCCATTAACAGCCTTACTAGTACTGCTTACAGTAGCTGCTAATTCATTTGAAGATGTTGCCTTTCTTACATAGCTAAGATTAGTATAGGATTTATCAAATAATGATCCTGTACTACTACTTGCCTTCAATCCTATATCCTTCTTAGTATTCAATATAAAGTTTGCATATAGTTTATTGATGCTGTTATAACCTTCTTGCTTCCATAATGCTACTTGCTTGGATTGTTCGAATCTATCGACCTTCATCCTTTCAACCTTCATCATACTTTGAACCATTGTGTCAGTATCCATACCTGAATACATTCCTGATATTCTCATATTACTCATACAATCACCGCCTATATTTTTTTATCTACTATTATCCCAACAGCTTCCCAAATTGCTGCAACCATATCAAGTACCTTTTCTGGTGGTAGTTCTCTGATTACCTCATCGTTGGTTGCATCTATTACCTTTACCATTATCTGCTTAGTTTTTTCATGGATAGAAAATTCAAATCTTCTATCATATGCAACAAAATCTTTGTTTGCTTTTTCAATTATGTCAATAACTTCTCCCTCTGAAAAATGCTTATCTTCTACATAGGTTTTTTCTTGAGAGCCCCTTTGTTTATTTGGAATTGTCCTTGTTTCGAACCTTGGTTTATTGTCACTTGAAACCATTTGAGTTATCCTGGTATTATTTGAGGAATTTATCACAGTACTGCTACTTCCTATTCCTTCAACTTGCATTATAGTATACCCCCTTAAATCTCGTTCTATATACATTATCGACTATTATCCCTTATTCTTTAATTATGTAATTGTATTTTTTTGGATATTATTTCTTTAATAATTTGTTTTGTTGTCTTAGATATATTTTGTGGGTATAATAATCTTATATTCCTAAGAAAGGAGATGTAATTTGAAAAAAATCATTAAATTAAGGATGGGTATGAGAACCATAAAAACAGGCTTTGCAGTGGCTATAAGTCTTATATTGTGCATTATATTTAAATCTAAAAGCCCAATATTTGCAGCTATAGGAGCAATTGCATCTATGCAATCATCAGTTTCTGAATCTTTAATAGCAGGAAAAAATCGTATGTTGGGAACATTTGTAGGTGCTATTATTGGTTTGATATTTTCTTTGGCATTCCCAGAGAACCCTGTCTTCATAGGTCTAGGTGTTAGTATTGTGATTCATATTTGTTATCTGCTGGGATGGAATAAAGCTTTGCAATTATCAGCCATAGTCTTTGTAGGTATTGCCCTAAATCCAGAATTGGATGCAAAAATATCCTATTCTATCTTTAGAATAATTGATACATTTGTAGGAATTATAGTAGGAACCCTTATAAACTACTTTATTTCTGCTCCTAATATGGAAGAAAGAATAATGGATTCTATAGAAATACTTTATAGTGAAAGTAAAGAAATAATCAATAATTTAATATGGAAAATAGAGGATGTAAATCTGAAAGAATTTAAAACAGACACCGCATTATTAACCGAGAGCTATGAAGCTCTTAGGAAGGATATACACCTTAATCTCTTGAAAAAACATGATTCTACTTCTTACAATAGAATCTTGTCTAAAATAGGCTCCATAGAAAATAGTATATCTTTACTATCGGAAATAAATAAATCTCCTTATCTCACTAAAAGAAATCAAGAATTATTGGAAGAAATATTCAATAAGCATATACCAAACAATGAGGAACTCGTTAAAGAAGATATAGATATTGTATACAATTATCATTTGACACAGGCTTTAGACAATCTATTAGAAATAAAAGAATTTATAAAATAAAAGTCAAAAAACAACTTGTGCATAATAGCACAAGTTGTTTTTTTATAAATTTAATTAAAAGTTCCTATCGTCAATATTTCCTAACCAATCCTTAATAGGTTCTACCACTCTCTTTATTGTTCCATCTACAAATGGATTATCTAAATTAGCTAACTTAACTAATTCTAAGAAAGGTAAACTTCCTCCAACTTTACAAAGTCCTAGATAATCAGCCCAAGCTTTTTCCCTATCCTCTCTAGACTTAATCCAGAATTGGAATGCACATACTTGCGCCAAGGTATAATCAATATAATAGAATGGACTAGAAAATATATGTCCCTGTCTAAACCAATATCCTCCATTATCAAGGAAATCATTGTCTTCATAGTCTCTGAAAGGTAAATATTTCTTTTCTATTTCTCTCCATTTTAATTTTCTCTCACTTGGAGTAGCTGTTGGATTCTCATATACATAATGTTGGAATTCATCTACTGTAACACCATAAGGTATAAAGTTTACTGCTCCTGATAAATGACTAAACTTATATTTATCAACCTCATCTTGGAAGAAAAGTTCCATCCATGGCCATGTAATAAACTCCATACTCATGGAATGAATTTCACAAGCTTCATAGGTTGGGAAGAAATATTCTGGTAGTTTCAAATCTCTACTTAAATAAACTTGAAAAGCATGACCTGCTTCGTGAGTTAGTACATCAACATCTCCAGAAGTCCCATTGAAATTTGAGAATATAAATGGTGATTTGTAATCTGGTAATATTGTGCAATATCCACCTGCCATTTTTCCCTTTTTACTTACTAAATCTAATAATTCTCTCTCTACCATAAAAGTAAAGAATTCATCTGTTTCTTTAGAAAGTTCTTTGTACATCTTCCTTCCATTTTCCAATATCCAATTTGGATCTCCCTTAGGAGTGGCATTTCCAGTTAAATATTCTAGAGGCTCGTCATAATATTTTAATTCCTTAAGCCCTAGCCTTTTTCTTTGCCTATCCATGGATTCTGCAACTAATGGCACTAAATCTGTATACACTTGCTTTCTATAATTAGCCACCATATTTGAATCATAGTCAGATCTGCCAAGTTTCTTGTATCCCATCTCTACATAGTTAGCAAAACCTAATGTCTTAGCCATCTTGTCTCGTACCTTTACTAAATCATCATAGATTCTGTCAAATTCAGCCTCATTTGCCTTGAAAAATCCACTACTTGCCTCAGCTGCTGCTTTTCTTATATCTCTATCCTTTGATTCTGCAAAGGGTCTCATTTGACTAAGGTTTCTTATTTCACCTTGGAAAGGAATCTTAGCTGAAGCAACTAATTTATCGTATTCCGTTGCAAGCTTATTTTCCTTAATTAAATCCTCGATTATATCCTCAGAAAATGTTTGGATTTGTAATTCTGCCAGTGTAAATACTTGTTTGCCCCAAATTTTCTCCAACTCATCTCTAAACTTAGAATTGATTAGTTCTTTATAAAACTTAGAAACTAAGTTTTCAAATTTAGGTCTATTTTCATCTATAAAATCGTTTTCAGTGGCGTAAAATTCATCTTCTGTATTTATTGAATGTCTAATACTTACTAGACTACCCATGGTGTCTAGATAATTTCTTAGTTTGTTTATTTCCTCCATTACATGATTTTGATCTTCAACTCTCTTGGATTCATTAAACTTTTGAAGAAGTTCGTTAAATTGATCTGTGATTTTACTTAAATCTGGTCTCTCATACTTATAATCCTGAAACTTTAACATATCTTCCCTCCTATTCTAATCCTACCTAGTCTAATAATATCAAATTTTTAGATAAATGAGAATATATATTATAAATAAATTTACAATTCAAGGAAAAACGGAAATACAAAGATGAGGACTATGATTATTATTATAATTTTTGCTTTTTTAATTGTACATTGGCTTGTAAAATGGTATATAATAGAATCTAGTAAAGAATTATTGTTATAAAATTTTGGGGGGAATTATGCAAAAAGTAAATTATAATAGAATACAAAGAATTGAATTATCCGCAACTAAGAAGTTGCTAAATTATATATCTACTGTAATACAGGATGAAACAGAGTTGGACAAACTTGATTTTATTTATCCAGATTTTGGTGAACACACCCACAGGCTAGCCTTCAATGTATGGATAAGCATTGACTTCATAGGAAAGGATGGTAAAACCTTCATTGAAAAATTCCTTGAGGAAAAACCAACTAAACTAACGGCTGAAGAAAAGGAAATACTAATAGAAAGAAATAAATCAAATATTTCCCTTTTCGAAATCTTAAATATCAAGGAAGGATCTATTGAAGTCTTAGATTTACTTCAAAATAAAAAAAATACTATTTGGGAATCAGAACTTTTATCTACAATATCTGAAGGGGATATTGTATTGGCAAGGATGGGAAATGTATTAGGACATGTAACTTTTGTAGGAGATATTAGCTCATTTCCTTCTCATTTAAAATCCATGTTTATAGAAGAGGTTTTCGTTGACTTTAACCGTTTAAGGTTTAAGTTTCCAATGCTTACTTTAAAAGATTATCTGAAAAAACATAGCGCACACTTATATAAAATCTATACAAATTGTGTTTTTGAAGCAATGGACATGGAAGAAGATGTAACTTCCGCCCTTTATGATGAATTAGATGAATTTGAAGCTTACCTTCAATCAAAGGCAACAAGGTCCTCTATTAAAAATCATGTTTCAACTCTAATGGATTTCTTCGAATACTATTTAATAGATGAAGGGCTTACCTTATATGATATGGATCAAGTGAATTTCAATTTTTTCTTTAAAGAAGGAATTAAAGAAGGATTTATAATATCTCAAGAGGATTTAAATTCCTATATATCTACTCTTAAAAAATATTTAGGATTCTTAAGCAATAAGAATCCTGAGTATAAGGATGTATATAAGGAACTACTGGATATTAGCCAAAATAGATTTGATTTAATGAATCAATTAAAATTAGTTAAGTCTCCTTTTAAAATCAATCGAAACCTATCTAATACAGTCTCAAATTCATTTAACGAGGACGCCATATCTCTTATAATGGATTATGATAAATTTATACTATATATATTGGATAGACCCTTAGACTTAACGGAAAAAAATCAATATATTAAAAGAAAAAATCTATTGGAAATAAATAACATATTGGCATTTACTAGTTTCGTAAATAAAAAAGCACCTAACCAAAGTGATTTTCCTATAATTCATATGTTCTATAAATTTTCACTGGGATTAGGCCTACTTTCAATTCAGGATGGAACATTATCAGTTGCAAAAAAAGGGTCTAATTATTTAAGGTTAAAAGATGAGGATAAGTATACCTTATTCTTCCAATATATATGGAGTAATGATTTTATATCTGAAATCTCTAGTATTAAGCATATGCCTGTACTTGATACTTTGAAAAAAGATTTGACCAAACTATTATCTTCTTTGAATGAGAATATTAGTTATGAAATAAGTACAATATTGCCTGCATTCTCCAGTGAACCAAAGCTGTTTTTTGCATATTATGTGTATTTACAATACCTAGGCATTATTAAATGTAATCTATATCCAAACTATGAAATAATAAAAACTTCCCTTGGGAATATTGTCTTGAATTTTTTAGAATCAGAAGATAACAATGAAAAGAAATGTAGTGTTGTACAATTGGAGTCCTATAAAAAAAGTAGGTAATTGTGTCTATATGATAATTCTGTAATTTTGGGTATAATTGTATTGATTACAGTTTCAATTTGGAGGGATTACTATGACAAAACTTAATATAGAGTATATCGTATCTAAAGTTGATGATATGAAGGTTTTACCTGAGATCTTTAATGAGATAGTTACTTTGACAGATGATCCAGACTCTACAATTCAAGATATGGAAAATGTAGTATTAAAGGATCAAGTTTTAACTGCTAAAATATTGCGCCTTGCCAACTCTGCTTTCTATGGGTATGCAAGAAACATATCTACTATTTCTCGAGCTGCAGTTCTTCTTGGCTTTCAAGCAATAAAAAGTCTAGCCCTAGCATCTACAGTGAGAACATATTTAGCAGATGAATTAAAGGGATATTCTTTAGAAAAAAACCAACTCTGGACTCAATCTCAGACATGTGCCATTGTTTCCAGATTTATTGCAAAAAGTATCAAATATTCTAATCCAGAGGAAGCCTATATTGCAGGACTCCTTCGCGATGTAGGAAAGACAATATTAAATCAACATATGGAAAAGGAATATCTTGAAGTATTATCTAAGGTCGAAACAGGTGAGATGACATTTCTAGATGCAGAAAGAGAAGTATTTGGTTTTAACCATGCTGAAATAGGTGAAAAAGTAGCTGAAAAATGGAATCTTCCAGAAACTTTAGTAGATGCCATCGGACATCATCATACTCCAGAATTATCTAATATAAATCCCCTACTAGTATCCATAGTCCATATTGCAGATGCAATAACTATGATGATGGGTATAGGTCTTGGACTTGATGGACTAGCTTATAATCTTTCACCAATAGCATTAGAACGTTTAAATCTTGATGAAACACAACTGGAAAATATTATTTCTCATGTTACTGATTTAGTAACAGATGAGGATAGCTTTCAATAAAAAACATAGCCAAGGAATATGGCTATGTTTTTTTGATTTTCTTTATAAAGACAAGGGGTCCTTCTCCACACTACCAGTGATATTCTGCTTTCATTTCATTTAGAATGGTTTTAATGCTAGGATCCTTTATTTGACTATAGACCTTATTAATATCTTCTTTTCTCTTTTCATAAGTATCTTCACTATCTTCAGACTGAATCTCTCTTTTTAATATTCTAGAAAGATAGTCTTTAAAAAGCAGGTATTCCTTATGATTTTTATCTAGTTTTTTTAATCCCTCTAATCCTTCTATTAATTTATTTTTACTCATAAAATAAAAACTTATATCCTTATCCTTTACAAATTTTATTGCTCTTTCATATTCACCTAGGTACATATCCATATAAACAATATCTTCAGTATTTATATTATCTGCAAGGACTAAGTCTTCTCTAGCCTTTTGAAATTCACCTAAGGCCCTATGATATTCACCTCTATACCAATAGAAATTTACATCTCTATATTCATCAGGTATCATATCAAACAATTCTCTTGCAACTTCTTTATTTTCCCTGTAATCTTCGGATGTCATCTGACCCAGTACCCTAAGGATAATATCAGCATTTCCTGTTATATCATAAACCTTTACTCCATAGTCTATGGCTTTGTGAACATCTATAGTCCCTTTACCCCAACCAAATATATAAAGCTTAGATAAATAGGATAATGCTTCTATATTGTTTCTGTCTTCTAATAGGAATTTTTCATAATAATTTACAGCCTCTTTATATTGCTTCTTTACTATTAATTTCTCTCCTTCTGTTAATTGTCCTTCTATCTTAATACTAGGTGCATTTTCATAATAACTTGCCAGTGGAACACTACTACCTACCATTTTATCATCTTTGTCATATGCATTGACTATAATAGGAGTTGTTTTTTCTTCATATAAATAACCTGTTATTGCCTCTGGACTTACCACATTATCTTCACCTATAGAATATCCAGTAGGGGAATTCTTTATAATTCCTATGTCAAATACTCCCTTATTTCCCCTTATTTTAGTTTCTTTATTTTCATCTCTTAGGGCAACAATCATAACAGCGCCACCATCTATTGCTACGGATTCTACAGTATAATAATCTGCTTCTTCTACAGGCTCCCATTCTACTTCAAACTTATTACTCTTGATTATTTCATTAGGCATAGGATTTATTACTCTTATTGGGGCTTTGAATTTGAAATCAAAATTCTCTTCAAAGGGTATTTCAATATTATATAGGCCCTTACTTAAATAAGCTTTATCAAATAATATTCCTGTGCCTATTCCAATACCTAAATCATATATCCCTTCCTTTATTCCTATGGTTTCATAATATCCATCTTTGTCCGTTATGGCTATAAAGTTCATTCCACTAGCCAAATATCCTTGAAGATGGTTTTGTAAATATATCTCTACAAAGGGAATGCCTACGCCTTCAGAAGTTACTCTTCCTTTTATTTTATATTCTCCCTCTATAAAATCTAATTCCTCTAACCAGTCCTCTCTTCTATTTGGTACACGACTCCCAAAGAAACTAGTTCTATGTTGCCAACCTATTTCACTGGCCTTATTATAATACTCTAATGCCTTATTATAGTCTTCCCTAGCAAACTCCACATGCCCCTTTAGAAAATAGTATATATAATCCATATCCTTATTTCCTAAATTAAAGAAACTTAGTATTTCATCAACCTTCTGATATTCTCCATTAGTAAAATGATTATATCCTTCGTAAAGTACAGATATTTGTATTACATCTTCTTTACCATTAGTCTTTCCCCAATCTATCCACTTCTCTAAATTATAGGAGTCACCCTTATAAATATAGGAATCTAATATACCTTTATATGCCAAGGTATAATAATCACTTTTTGGATAATCTTCTATTACTTTTTTATAGTCCTCTATACTTTTATTTATGGTAGCATAATCTAATTTTGTATTCCCCATCCTCATCCCCATCATTATACTATACCTTTCAAAGTCATTCATAGTGGTCTGTCCTCTTTTGTATAATGCCTCGTCTTTTCTAAGTACCATGGGATTTTTTAGATAATAGCCGTACAATTTTTCTGCAATTTCTTCCTTATCTACACTGAAATAATTGGCCAGTTCCATATTTACAAAGGGAATTATTGTAAATATTAGAGCTAATGCTAGTATTATTGTCTTTACCTTTATCCTAACTTTAATCATTTCGACTCAACCTCCTTTCATCCCTAATTATCATCTGGGATGAACCAATCTCCACTACCTTAGTAGTTTTATTTAATTCCATCAAATCTTTTGGAACCCCTATCATAATAAACAATAGAAGAAAACCTGCCATCATTGGCACAAGTGGTAATTCTACTTCCATATTTAAAAAATCTCTTATTTTATCCCTTAGGGTTTTCTTCCTAGCCTTTAGTATTCTATCTCTTAAGCCTTGAGAAAGTTCTATGTTTTTTGCCTCATCTTCCATTATTGTTTTCAATTCA
>CAZIII010000027.1:14812-18269 GCA_964539425.1 uncultured Tissierellaceae bacterium
TCACCTATGTCCCCCCTTTACTATTTAGACGATTATATCCCAAAAAGGTTGCAATTATTTTTAATGACACAGGAGAAATATCCCTTTGTGTCATGGCCATTTTTTTTTGCTTTTCTTTATAAATAGTATATAATAAATCTTAGATACACTAAAGAACTTATTGGAGGGGTGCTTGTGGAGAATTTAAGGTTAGATGATTTTACGAAATACAAATTTCTGTCAGGAGTTAGACTATCACCTACAGGAAAGAAAACAGCTTTTGTATTACACCAAATAGATGTAGATGAGAATAAATATCTATCTAATATCTATATCTACGATGAAGAAAAGAAATCGGAGTATAAATTAACATCCTTAGATGAAGAACGATCTTTTATGTGGAAGGATGATAATACAATTTTTTTTCCTGCTATAAGGACTAAAAAAGATAGAGAGAGAAAAGAAAAGAAAGAAGAATTTACAACATATTATGAAATTAGTTTAAATGGTGGAGAAGCTAATAAAGCCTTTGAAATCCCATTTAATGTTAGCTCTTTAGAAGTACTTGATGAAGATAATGTTTTAGTTACAGCATCCTTTGACTTTAATCGTCCAGATTTAGAAGGATTATCCCATGAGGAAAAAGCTAAAACAATGAAGAAAATAGAAGAAGAAAAGGATTATGAAGTCTTAGATGAAATTCCATTCTGGATAAATGGTGGAGGATTCACTAATAAAAAGAGAAACAGATTATATATATATAATTTAAAAGATAAAAAATCTAAGCCCATTACAGATGCATTTACTTATGTAGATGGTTTTAAGCTTAATAAGGATAAATCTTTAGTAGTTATTACAGCTACTTCCTATATGGATAAAATGCAACTTTATTCTGATTTACATCTTTATAATATTAAGGAAGATAAATTGGAAAAATTGACCCATGAAGATGTATTTAGCTACTCCTCTGCAGATTTCCTTGGGGATAAAATACTCTTTTCTGGGAATGATATGAAATCCTATGGCATAAATGAAAACTCACATTTATATTTAATGGATCTAGATGGTACAAATTCTGTAAAAATATCTAGAGATGATTTTGATTATAGTATGTATAGCTCCATAGGCTCTGATTGTAGATACGGTGCTAGTAGATCTAGAATAATAGATGGAGAATATTTATATTTTGTAACTACTGAAGGATATAATTCTTAT
The DNA here is from genome assembly GCA_964539425.1 of uncultured Tissierellaceae bacterium. GTDB lineage: Bacteria > Bacillota > Clostridia > Tissierellales > Tissierellaceae > JAVKTS01. The sequence continues at coordinate 16,007 of CAZIII010000027.1, forward strand.
ATTAACAGAATAGATAAATCTGGAAATAAGGAGAAATTAATTGAAAATAAGGGTTCCATTGATGGCTTTGATGTACTTGGGGGAAAGATAGAATTCATAGGCCTTAGGGGATTAAAACTACAAGAACTATATAGATTAGAAGGCAAAGAGGAAAAACAATTAACCAAATTTAATGAATGGGTAATGGAAGAGAAAAAACTTTCTAAACCTGAATACCTTAGCTTTGAAGTAGATGGGGTTACAATTGATGGTTGGATAATGAAGCCTATTGATTTTGAAGAAGGTAAAAAATATCCTGGAATACTTGATATCCATGGAGGTCCAAAGACTGCATACGGTGAAGTATTCTACCATGAAATGCAATATTGGGCTAATGAAGGCTATGCTGTATTCTTCTGTAATCCAAGGGGTAGTGACGGTAAGGGCAATGAATTTGCTGATATAAGAGGAAAATATGGCACAATTGATTATGACGATATAATGCAATTTACGGATTTAGTCCTAGAGAAATATCCTTTCATAGATAGTGAAAGAGTTGGGGTGACTGGTGGTTCCTATGGTGGATTTATGACCAATTGGATAATCGGTCATACAAATAGATTTAAAGCTGCTGCTTCTCAAAGATCTATCTCTAACTGGATTTCCAAGTTTGGTACTACAGATATCGGATACTATTTTGTAGAAGACCAACAGGCTGCTACTCCATGGTCTGATGTGGAAAAGCTATGGTTCCACTCCCCTATGAAATATGCAGATAAGGTAATTACACCTACTTTATTCATCCATTCAGAGGAAGACTACAGATGTTGGCTACCAGAGGGGATTCAAATGTTTACTTCCTTAAAATATCATGGTGTTGATTCTAGACTTTGTATGTTTAGAGGAGAAACCCACGAACTAAGTAGATCTGGAAAACCAAAACATAGAATTAGAAGATTAGAAGAGATAAGTAATTGGTTTAATAAATATCTAAAATAAGAAAAACTGGTCATTTGACCAGTTTTTCTTATTTTCCTGTTATGGCTAGGCTACCTACATAAATGGAGGGGGATCCAAAGTAGGTTGTGCTTGGATGAGAAAATTTTGTATCATTTCCTATATATTTTATACTTTTTAACATTGTAAATAAATTACCTGCTACAGTAATTTGGGCTAGTGGCCTGACTACCTTCCCATTTTCCACAAGCAATCCATTAGATGATAATGCAAAATCTCCTGATGTAGGATTAATCCCTGCATGTAGTCCATGGATATCAGTAATTATTATACCTTTTCCCATAGCTGTTACCATCTCATCTAAGGACTTGTTACCTTCTTCAACATACATATTTGTAGCCATTACTCCTATGGAAGATTTATGAGAAGTCCTAAATCCATTGCCTGTAGACTCTACATTATCCTTTTCAGCAGTTTTTCTACTTTGAAGAAAAGTCTTAAGTATTCCCTTCTCAATTAAATACTTTGCATAAGTAGGCGTTCCTTCATCATCAAAGCTTCTAAAATATTTTCCACTATCCATCAAAGGGTCTTCTTTAATATTTAAAATATCTACTCCTACTTGGGAATTTAACTTCCCTTTCAACAATGATAAACCTTTTTGCACAGTACTTCCTAGGAAAATTGGAGAAAAGGAACTAAACATATCTGCTGATACGTTATTTCTAAGGATTACTTCATAGTTTCCAGATTCTATAGACTCTGCACCCAACATGGATACTGCATCTCCCACGCCATCCTTTATAAGGTTATCCTTGTACATCTCAGAAAGGCTATTGAATACCTGGTGAGAATATCCAGTTTGCATATTTGAACCTTCTTCAGTAACAGCAGATAATCCCAAAATGCCTATGGTATGGCTATCTTCTAGCTCTAACCCCTTTGAATTTTTAATATATACACTATCTGTACTTTCCCTATAACTACAACCATCTATGGTCTTTACTCTTTTATCTAGAGCATAGGCTTTTTTCTCTAAATCTAATAAATACTCTATTTTTTCTTCCTCAGAATATTTATCTAATAAATTCACTTTTTCTACATTTTTTTTATTTGTTTTTGTTGGCAAAGATATAGTCTCTACTTCTTCATTCTCATTGTTTTCTGCATATTGAATTATATTATTAATAAGCTCGTCTATATTTTCAGGTGTTAGCTTTTCAGTATAGGAATAGCCCATTCTATCCTTATAAATACCCCTTAGTGATAAAACTTCTTCTTCTGAAACAGTATATTCTTCTAATTCTCCTTCATATATATTCATATT
>CAZIII010000028.1:0-18147 GCA_964539425.1 uncultured Tissierellaceae bacterium
TTAAGTTGTCTTCCAAAACTCTCAAAGAATTCTTCATACTTTTCTCTTTCATTCTTTAATATTAGACTTAGTTCGTCTTTTATCTTATCTTCAATTTTTTTAGCAATTACCTTTAATTGTCTAGTATGTTGTAATATCTCCCTAGAAATATTAAGGGATAAATCTTCTGAATCTACTATTCCCTTTACAAAGCTAAAATAATCTGGTAGTAAATCTGGACATTTATTCATTATAAGAACTCCGTTTGAATATAGCTCAAGTCCCTTTTCATATTCCTTAGTATAAAAGTCAAATGGAGTTTTGCTAGGTATAAATAATATTGAGTTGTACCTTACAATACCGTCTACTGACAGATGTATTGATTTAATTGGCTTGTCAAACCCATAATGTTTTTCAGAATAAAAGTTTTCATAGTCTTCTTCTTTTAGTTCACTCTTGTTTTTTCTCCAAATTGGAACCATACTATTTATTACTTTTTCTTCCTTATACTCTTCATATTCATCTTCAGACCCTTCCTTTAATCTACTATTAGTTACCATCATCTTAATAGGGTATCTAATGAAATCTGAGTATCTCTTGATTATTTCTTTTAGTCTATATTCATCTAAGAATTCATCGTACTTTTCATCTTCAGTATCTTCTTTAATCTTTAGTATAATTTCAGTACCAACAGTATCTTTCTCACAAGGCTCTATTGTATATCCATCTGCCCCATAGGATTCCCATTTATATCCTTCCTCAGATCCAAATGTTCTACTAATAACAGTTACCTTTTCTGCAACCATAAATGCAGAATAGAAGCCAACACCAAATTGTCCAATAATATCAAATCCATCTTTTATCTCATTTTCTTTCTTAAATGCAAATGAGCCGCTATTAGCAATTATCCCTAGATTATGGACTAACTCGTCCTTAGACATTCCAATTCCAGTATCAGATATGGTTAATGTTCTACTTTCCTTATTTCCAACTATTTTGATAAAATAATCGTCCTTATTAAAACTAATACTTTCATCACTTAATGCCTTATAATAGATTTTGTCAATGGCATCAGATGCATTAGAAATCAATTCCCTTAGGAATATTTCATTATGTGTATAAATTGAATTAATCATAAGATCAAGTAAGCGCTTAGATTCCGCTTTAAATTCCATTTTTTCCATAGATATCTATCCTTTCATCCGCTATTATATAATTAATTAGCACTCTAAATGTTAGAGTGCTAATTAATTATTATATATCATATTAATATTTTCGTGTCAATATAAAATTCTATAAATCTTAATCTATTATTTTAGTTTGTGTTGTAGTTTCTTTTGATAATAAGAAAAATACTAATATAGACAAGAACTTAGAAAAGTGATGTAAAATAAAGATATGTAATTTTTTTAATAAATATAATACTACCTATTAATTAAATATATGGTACAATAGGTATAAAGTACTATTTTCATACAAAGGGAGGACATAATGAGAAATTTTGAACATAACATAGAAAAATACGCAAGGTTAGCGGTAAATGTAGGAATAAATCTAAAAGAAAAAGAAGGCCTAATTATAACAGGTAATATTAACACTCTACCTCTTGCACGTGCCATTATGAAGGAAGCATATGACGCAGGAGCAAAACATGTTGAATTCCAGCTTAACGATGATGAGATGACCTTAATAAGATATGAGCATGGGAAAGATTTTGTCTTTGAAAACTTTCCACAATGGAAGGTAGATTCTCTAGAAGCCATGTACAAGGATGATTATCATCATATATTTATTATTTCACCAAACCCAGAGTTACTTAAAAATGTTGATGGCAACATAGTAGCTAAAAGTCAAAAATCATCTTCACAAGCAATGGCTTCTGTGATGAAATATAGAATGACTGGAATTACAAAATGGAATATCGTAGCTATGCCATCAATTCCGTGGGCAAAATCTGTATTCCCAGAATTAGACGATAAGTCTGCAGTGGAAAAATTATGGGAAAAGGTTTTTGCAGCTACAAGAGTTGATCAAGATGATCCAGTAAAAGCTTGGGAAATCCATGATAAGAATTTAAAAAAATATAAAAACTTTTTAAATGAAAAGCAATTTGAAAAGCTAGTATTAAAAGGACCTGGCACTGATTTAGAAGTATACCTTGCAGAAGGACATTTCTGGATGGGAGGATCTAAAGAAAGCCAAAAAGGAGATTCTTATGTAGCAAATATGCCTACTGAAGAAGTATTCACCACACCTCATCGATTAAAAGTGAACGGTACTCTAAAAGCTACAAAAACACTTGCAGTAAATGGAAAGCTTGTAGATAACTTTGGTTTTGTATTTAAGGATGGCAAGGTAATAGATTTTTATGCAGAAAAAGGTTATGATGTATTGAAGAAACTCATGGAAAATGATGAAGGTGCTACATATCTTGGCGAAGTTGCCTTAGTCCAAGATGATTCACCAATATCTAATACTGGGATATTATTTAATAATACATTATTTGATGAAAATGCCTCTGTTCATTTTGCACTAGGTAGATCTTATACTTACGCAATGAGAAATGGCTCAAATATGACTGAAGAAGAATTAATGGCAAAGGGTGCAAACTTTAGTTTAATTCATGAAGATTTCATGGTTGGCGGTCCAGAGCTAAATATTACTGCATACGAAAAAGATGGTACAGTAGTTGAACTATTCAAGGATGGAAATTGGTTGTTCTAAATAACACAATAAGTTTGGAAAATGGTGCCTGGCACCATTTTCCAAACTTATTTTAAAATTAAGTATTTTCCTTTATATTCAAGTATGTCGATTTTTCCATATACTTCTTTGAATATCTTTCTGAGAAATTCGTGATCTACATCTGCAGTATAGAAGTCTGCAAATTTTTTGTTATCTTTCATGATAATAATTTTGTCACAATAACTAAGGGCCATATTAGGGTCATGCATAGTTATTAATCCTGCTTTTTTCTCATTTTTTACTACTTGTCTTATTTTAGATAATACCATATGACTGTTATTAAAATCCAAGGCACTATTAGGTTCATCAAATAGCATAATCTCTGAATCTTGCATCAAAGACCTAGCTATGATGATGAGTTGTTTTTGCCCTTCGCTTAATTGCAGAAAATTTGCATCAGCTAATTCTTCTATTCCCATCTTTTCTAGTACTCCATAGGCAATTTGTCTATCTTCCTTAGTAGGATAGCTAAATACTCCAATGTATGGTGTAATACCCATTAGTACAATGTCTATTGCTCTTGTATCATAAACTATGCTATGTCGTTGTGGCATATATGAAATATGTCTTGCCCGTTGCTTTTCATTATATTGATAGATATCTTTTCCCTCTATTATGCATCTTCCACTCTTGGCTTTCAGCAATCCACAAAGAACTTTTAGCAAAGTAGTCTTTCCTGTCCCATTTAATCCTAATAGAGCAATAAATTCATTTTTTTTCATTTCAAAACTAATATCATTAACAATTAATTCTTTGTCATAGGTTGCTACAATATTTTCTACCTTCAATAGCTCCAATATTTATCCTCCTATCTATAGCGACTCATTAAATATGCCAAATAAGGTGCTCCGATAAAAGTAGTCAATATACTAATGGGGATTTCACTACTTCCTATACTTCTTGCTAGACAATCAGCTATAATAAGAATTATCGCACCTATTAATCCACTGAAAATAGCAGTATTAAAATCATTTCTTTTCATTATTATTCTTGCTATATGTGGAGTTATTAGACCTATAAACGCTATTAGTCCAGTAATACTCACAATACTAGCTACTACTAAAGTTGCAGCCAAGATTACATAGAGCCTTATCCTTCCAACTTGTAGCCCAAGACCTTTACCTTCGTCATCACTTAAGGATAAAATATTGATTTGCCATCTAAGTAATATAAGTATAGTAATACCAATTAGAAAAAAAGGTAATATGGACAAAACTTTCTCAGATGTAATTCCTGCAAAACTACCCATGGACCAAAATTCTATTGCTGCCAATTGCCTTTCTGGATCTGCAAAGAACTTCAATACCATAATAAATCCATTCGTTAGAGAACCAATGACAATACCAGCTAAAACAAAAGTTGCAATACCTCTATCTTTAGACATCTTAGCGAGCCATATGGCTATAAAAACTGCCACTACCCCTCCTATAAATGCACTGAAGGCTATGGTAAATGTTCCACCTGATAAAAATACAATTGCTATTGCTGCCCCAAGGGTTGCTCCCGAAGAGACTCCTATAATATCAGGAGTTGCCAGGGGATTCTTAAAAATAGTTTGATACACGGACCCTGCTATACTAAGTCCTACCCCTGCAATAATCACCATAATAGTCCTAGGAAGCCGAAGATTAAAAAATACCATTCTTGCTGTATCCTCAACTTCGCCCCCAAAGATAATCCTCATAATATCTCTAATAGAAATGGGGTATCTCCCCACTCCTATTGATATTAAAAAAGCAGCACACAATAATAAAATAGCTATAAAATACCGAATAAAACATTTCTTATTAAGTTTTAATGTAGCTGTACTATCTGTTTTCATTATTTTGTAATCAATTCTTTATCTGGTGTAAATCCATAGAATACCTCATAAAATTCAACTACTTCTTCTTTAAATGCATCAAAAGAATGGAGATCATCATTGATGACAAATCCTAACCACCTTGTACCTAATATACTAGATGGTACTGGTGAATCCCAAGCTTCAAAAGCATCTGGCATTACAAAAATTTGATTATTTTTTACTGCATCTAATCCAGCTAATTTATTATCATTTAAAATATCTTCTTTTGTATAATCTGCCCCCGGTACTATAACTATCATATCTGGATTATAAGCAATTAGCTGTTCATATGAAATAGTAGCCCAATAAACATCATCTATATCATAAGCTACATTAACTCCTCCTGCTGTTTCTATCATATAACCTTGGTACATCTTCTTTGAGGCAGTAGATAGAAAATTGCTATTACCTCCAATGTAAATCCTTTTCTTATTTCCAAATTTAGCCATTTGCCTAATATCTATAGTTTTTTGCTTATAATATGCTATTAAGTTGTCTGCCTCTTCTGTAGTTCCCGTAGCATTTCCTATCATTTGAAGAGTTTCTTGTAATAATTCCATATTTTCAGGATTTACTCCTATTACATTTATCCCCATCTTCTCTAAGCTCTCTACAGCATCCTTTAACCTAATAGGTAATATAACCAAATCTGGATTAAGAGCTATTGTACCCTCTAAATTAAATTCCTTAGCAGTACCAACATTCGGTAAATCTAAAAATTCAGGTGCTGCCAATGAATAAATAGGCTTTGTATTTGCTTTTGCTTCTATTCCAACTACACTATCTTCTAATCCTAGGGCAATTAACATAGATGTAGTTATGTAATAACCACTTACTATTCTTTCTGCTTTCTTCTCCATTGTAATCGTTCTACCTAAGTGATCTGTAATAGTAATTGCTCCATTATCAGTCTCTTCCTCATCTTCTACTTGTGGTGTCTCGGAACCTATATCAGTTATTTCTTCATCACCCTTAGGCTCATCCTTTGGAGTACACCCTATTACAGATATTACCATAACAAATACTAATAAAAATATAAGATTTCTTTTCCAAAATTTCATCTTATTCCTCCTTGAATTTTTTAGTCTAGTATTGAGTTAACACTTGATAATTACAGTATTCACTTAAATAAGATATATCATATTTTATTTTGAGTGTCAATCTATTGCACAGAAAGCCAACTGTGACATTACTAAAAATGCAGTGGACTTATCCCACTGCATTTGATTTTACTAAATATTTTTATATTCTCTTACTACTTCATTGTCCTCGTAGCTCACCCAATCACTATAGCCACCTGCATATAGCCTTGGTCTTAACCCTATTTCTTCCATAAACATATAATTTACAGTTCCTGTAATACCTGATCCACAGTGAACAATTATTTCTTCATACTTTTCTAATGGCTTAAAATGCTCTATCAATTCTTCTTTGCTTTTTACTCCATTTTCCAATAGATCCATCCATGGAAAATTTAATGCATTGGGAATATGCCCTGCTACCCTATCAAGGGGTTCTACTTCACCATTATATCTTTCTTTAGCCCTTGCATCTACTATGCAAATTTTTTCTGATTCTATAGCTTTTTTTACATAGTTAATATTTGCTATCATGGAATCCTTTATGTTTAAGCTCAGTAAATCAGACTTTGGTACTTCTTGTGTTTCAGTTGTTAATTCATTTCCATTACTCTGCCAATCCTTTATTCCACCCTCTAGTACATATACATTTTCTTTTCCAGAGTATTTTAATAGCCACCAAAGCCTACCAGCCATTGATAAATCACCATCATCATATATGACTATTGTGGAATCATCATTTATTCCTAGGTCTTTCATCTCTTCAATAAACTTTTCCATACTAGGTAGTGGATGTCTGCCTCCATGGACACCTAATTCACCTGTCATAGTATCTTCCATAGATACGAAATGTGCTCCAGGTATATGACCATTTTTATATCCCTCATATCCATATTCAATGTCAGTCAAACCTGCCCGAGCATCTAATATAATCAAATTTTCATTCATCATATTATTTACTAACCATTCTTGAGATACAATATTCTTCATTTAATACCTCCTATAAAAGTTTTATCCTATAAGTATTTCTTAATGCCTTCAATTTGCATTTTCCTTAGCAATTATATCAGATTAATCTAATTTCTGCTGCTACAATTTGAAACTCCACAACCTCCGCAACTACCACCGCAACTTGACTTTCCTGATTTTTTTCTTTTTATAATACTAGATATACTGAGCACTACACAAACTAGTATAATCCCAATTATTATTAAATCTACCATCTTAATTCCTCCTCATGAATAAGCTGCTAATTTTTTATGTCTTTTATAATAGATTCAAGACCATATCTTTCCCAAATTATTCCCTCTGTTATTGATAACGAGTATCATTTGCTATATTGTAAGCATATGCTAATCAGATAAAAAAGTCAATATTTTTTATTAAAAGATGTCAATTATATGCAAAAAAGATGTTATTATTCTAGATGGTTTACCAGATATTTATTATAAAGTATTAGATAATAGATAGTTCTTATAAAATATTTTATTTATTAGGAGGTAGTTAAAATGTCAAGAAGAATTATATCCTTTGCTTTGATGTTTATCCTAGTTTTATCTTGTGCCACTTTTACTTCAGCAGATAAACCTATACCCACTTCCCTTGAAAAGCCTTCAAACCTTGCAGTAAGAGAAGATGGGGATCTACTCCAAGCTCGATGGACTAACCCTCCAAGTATAGTCCAAGCTACAAATGACGTAAATAATTCTGAATATGAGCAATCTGCAAATCTATATTATCTATTTGATTGGAAGATGAACGATGGAAGTTGGAATATCTGTCCATCACCAAATGATTCAAGTTTTAATGATGATGTCCATGGATACTTCAATGCCTATATGCCAGGTGTACAAATAGACGAAAAAGGTAATTCAAATTTCACCTTTGTTGTATGGCATTTAGATCCTAATAAGGGGCCTGCAGATAATTTTGATTTTGCAAACAACACCTATTACTTTAGAATGAGATATGTAATGGAATCTTATGATGGTGAATTTGCACCTATTTATTCTCCTTACTCTGAGGAAGTTGCAATAGGAAAAAATGCAAGTGTTAAAAAGATTACTAAATTGGATCCACCAACAAATTTGAAGGTAGAAGTAAAAAAGAATAGTGAAAATAAACCATATTTCTATCTAAATTGGACTATACCTACTACTATTACTGAAGCAAGTAAGCAGATCCCAGTTTATCATAGGATCGACTTTAAAGTAGGTAATGGAAAATGGGCATCAGAAATTGAATATGATTCCATGGATATAGCAGGAAGTCAAATGTTAAAATCATCTGATGAATTTGACCCAGTTGAAAAAGATTTATTAGATGAGGTTGTAATAGAAGAAAACATCTACCACTTTAGAGTTCTATTTGAAGGAGCTCCTACTACAGGTGAGTATATTCGTTCTGGCTTTTCAAATATAGCATCAACAAAGGTAGAAGCTTATAGTGATGCATCTAATTGGGCAAAGCCTGAGCTAGATAAAGCTGATGAATATGGGCTAATCCCAAGCTCCCTAGAAGGAGCAGATATGACGAAGAATATTACAAGGGAAGAATTTGCTGAAGTTGCATTAAAATTATACGAAAAAACAGTTGGAAATGTGCCAGATGTAACGGCTCCAAATCCATTTACTGATACAAATAATATGGAAATACGAAAAGCATTTCACATAGGAATAACTGCTGGTACCTCCCCTACTACATTTGATCCACATAAGTTAATAAATAGAGAACAAGTGGCTACTATGCTTAGCCGTACCATAAGGATTATGGTTCCAACAGCTGATTTTTCAACAACCAGTGCCCTTAGCTTTAAAGATGAAGCCAAAATTTCATCTTGGGCTTTAGAACATGTTAAATACATGAGCAAGGCTGGTATAATAAAGGGAACTGATGGAAACTTTATGCCTAGGGCAATAACTTCCGCAGAAATTGCACAGGGATATGCTAATACCACAAGGGAACAGGCCATAGCAATGAGTGTTAGATCCTTCGAAGAATATAAACCAGGAAATTAAAATTAACAATTCCCCCTTCAATTAAAAAATGCAACCAAATGGTTGCATTTTTTATGTTCTTTTATTTTATCTCTTAATCAGTAGTTGAACCTTTACCTGCACTTAGCTGAGTAGTAGGTTTAACTGTGGTTTTCCAAGCATGCATTGCAAGGGATACTGCTATAACTCCATAAGCTACGAATACCCTAAAGTATTCACCTAACTGTGCATTGTTGAATAACTGCTTACCAGCTTGAGGAGCAACGATAAACAATGTATGGAAGAGTATAACCCCTATTATGGCTTGTTTATTTGTTGCCTTCTGAACTGATGCTCCACCTACAAGAAGTGCTGCTATGGCAAATTGACTTACTTGAGTATGGGCACCATAAGTGGAAAATGTACCAATATTTTGTAGATAGATTAACTGACCCCAACAAGCAAGTACAGTGGACAATATCATGGCTATTATCCTTGTTCTATCAACATTTATACCAGCTGCATTAGCTACAGTACGACTTTGTCCTACTGTACGCATATTTTGACCAAGTCTAGTTCGTAATAGCATATTGTTAAATACACATAGTATCACTATACATAGATAGGTTGTCACAGGAATATTTACATACATTAATATCTCTTCAACAGGACCTATATAGGTCAATAAGAAAATCAATCCTGCAGCTATTATTGCTGCTATTTGTTGTTTAATATTATATCCTTCAGTATGTTTAATAAACTTGTTGTTTACTATCTTCCAGATTTGATAAGCTATAACAGATACTATACCTATTATTACCCCATGTAGTAGCAAAAGTCTATCAGTGGATAGAAAATCTCTAAAAACTGGGACAAATGTTGCACCGTATATTACTACTGCAACAATCAATAAGATTATATCCTTAATCCAAGAACCTTCGATTTTCTTTAATAATCTTAGGATAGATTTTAATATAACGACTCCTATAACTATATAAGATATAAGAGTTATTATTGATAACATAGAAACCGTATCTAAAGAATATTTTAAATTACCTGCCAAGTCTATGGTATTCTTAACCCCAATATCACCTGTAATTATTATGGTATCATTTTGCACTGGGATAATTCCACCAATAACATATAAGAAAAGAAATTGATAAAGACCATCAGCAAAGTAGCCTAATACCATACCTGCAATCATTTCTGCACCCTTCATCTTGTTAAATAGCTTTCCAACTAACCATCCAAATACTATTGCAATAGGTGTAGCCATAACTACAGATAACATAAATCCTTCAATACCCGTAAATCCCCAATAAACTATCCAAAATACTGCTATTTGAGCTGCTATGGCACCTATGGTAATACCAAAGTTTAATCCCATACCTGCTAAAACAGGAATAAGAAGTGATAGTACAGTAAATCCATTTCTACCAATACGGGTAAATAATTCTCCTGCAACAAAGGTAAGTGGATTCCCCGAAGCTGCTATGGCACCTATACATAAAATCACAAATAGCATAACAACTTTATTTTCATTTACAAAATTTAGAAATTTCTCTTTAGCATTACGCATTTTTGCTACCTCCTTTTGTCTTAGACAAAGCATATAAGATTATGCCGTTGGAGATAATAATTCTAATAACATCTGATAGATTGCTATTAGGCATTAATTTGTTTACAACTGGTAAAGCTACTGCCAATATACCTTGGAATAAAAATGTTCCTATAATAACATGGGATATCTTTGCCCTATCTACACTAGCTCCACCTATGAGGGCTGCTGCTACACAGTGGAATCCCATCCACAAGGGTGCATTATAAAGCTGTATGAAGCCATAGCTTTGTGAATAAGTAATTATTCCTATTGCACCTAATACAGTGGAAAGCGCTGTACCCAATATCCTCATCTTATTCACATTTATACCTGAGGATTTTGTAAATACAGGATTTGCTCCAGCTGCACTCATTGCTATACCCGCTTTGCTTCTCATGAAAAGCCATACTATAAAACAGGCTAATAGAAAAAAAACAATCAATCCCGTTGGAATATAGAGTCCATTTATTCCTTCGCCTATTGTAAAATCTAGCCATTTGTTAAATACTTCACCAAAGCTGCTGGCTAGACTTATGGTATTTCTCATACCTTGACCTCCTAGTGGCCATATTAATTCTCCACTTTTAAAAGGTAAGGCAAGCCATAAAATATTCATAAAAGCAATTACTGAGAAACCAACATATGTTGAAACCGTTACCTCTGAACCCTTTACTCTATTTAAAACCAAACCATATCCTACACCTAATACACTTGCTATGCCAATTCCAATTGACATAGCCAATAAGATGCTTAGCCAAGGATTCATAACTCCTACTTCAATTGTTATTATTGATCCTAAAAGCCCCGCTACTATACCCAATGAAATACCAAAATTTAATCCAATACCACATTGTACTGCAGGTATCATCGCAAGTACTAATATTCCATACATTGCCCATCGACGAATAGCATCTCCCAGTAGATTAGGTACACTTAATCCCATTGGAACAGCTAAAATTAGTACAAATATAAAAAATGATATAATAATTAGTCTAGGTAATCCTATATTTTCATAGATATTATTCACTTTCTCACGCATTTTTTGCACCTTCTTTCCTTGAACCTGCCATGGCAAGACCAAATTCTGCATCTGCTGCATCTGGTTTCAATATAGTAGCAAGCTTACCTCCCGAAACTATGGCAATTCTATCACATAATGAACGTAGTTCCACAAGTTCAGAACTTACCATAATTATGGTTAGACCTTGCTCACGATTAAGTTTCACTAGATATTCAAGTACTAGCTTTTTAGCACCAATATCGATACCACGAGTTGGTTCTGATACTATTAGCAAATCAGGCTTCATAGTAAGTGCACGAGCTAAACATACCTTCTGTTGATTACCTCCAGATAAACTACCGGAACTTTGCTTTGGCCCAGTACAACGAATATCCAATAACTCAATCATATCAAGAGCATGTTTTCTTGCCTTCTTCTGGTCAAATATTTTAATTGGACCAAATTTTAATAAGAAATCATCTTTTATTTGCATAGCTGAAAAGGCAATATTTTGCTCAATGGATTCCCCTAGAAGTAACCCAACGCCCCTTCTATCTTCAGATACACAGGCAATTCCGTTTGATAATGCATTTCCTAATTTTTTAAGATTTAGTTCCTTACCAAATAGGCTAACTGTACCCTTTGAATCATACAGACCCATTATTCCATTGGGAATACCTATTTTACCCTGACCAGCAAGCCCACCAATGCCGAAAATCTCACCCCTACGGATATCAAGATTAAGACCATTAACCATCTCACCTGGCATATTTACATGATAATCCTTCATAGAGAGTGCAATATCCTCATCACTTAATACACGATTATCATCCGTATCATCAACAAGCTTTTCTACTTTTCTACCTATCATAAGTTCAGCAATTTCTTCAACTGAAGTATTCTTTACTTCCTTTCGTGTTACAAATTCTCCATCTCTTAGAACTGTAAAACTATCTGCTACTGCCATTACTTCATCAAGACGATGAGTTATAAATATTATTGCTATACCTTTATTTGCAATTAATCTCATTATTTCTAATAAGCGATCTGCCTCAGATTCAGTAAGTACTGCTGTAGGCTCATCAAATACTAAAAGCTTTATCCCTGTTTTATCAATTTCTCTTGCAATCTCAATAAATTGCATATATCCAATTGGCAAACCTGCCACTTTGACATACTCTTCTATATTAAGCCCAATTGTAGCTAAGGCCTTTTTTGCATCTTTTTTCATCTTTGGAAAATCCAACGTTTCTAAATTTTTTCCAAAAACTTTACTTAATAAATTAGGGTTACTTATTTCCCTACCAACTTTTATATTTTCTGTAACGGTGAACCCTGGAATAAGCATGAACTCTTGATGCACCATTCCTATACCAAAATTCATTGCATTGTGTGGAGCATCTATAACTGCAGGCTTACTATCAATCTCAACAGTTCCTTCAAACCCCCCTGTCGAATGTATTACAGGCATACCAAATAGGATATTCATTAATGTAGACTTTCCAGCCCCATTTTCTCCCATTAGAGCATGTATTTCTCCTGGCTTTACCTTTAAATTAACATTTTTAAGTACACGGTTTCCATAATATTCCTTTGATATGTTGTCCATATTTAGGAGATATTGATTTTCCAACTGCGTCCCCTCCTAACTTTACGAAGTTATAGTTTTGTTTTATATTTTCTGTCAATTATAGGAAAAATCGCCGGCTACCGTTCAAACCGGCGATTTTTAGACTAATGTTTAATAGTAATCATTAAAGACTAAAATCATAGAAATCGCAAAGTAACATATAGAAATTATCTAGTTTAACACCATTTTCATTAAATTTGCTTAACTTAGCTGAACCTTCTCCACCAGCGATTCTGTTCATTATTTCTGATAAAACAGCCTCATCTAAATCACCTTTTGTTCTTCCTTCAAGGTGTTCTATGGCATAATCAACACCTGCTTCAACCATTAGCATATTAACTGGAACGCTCCAAGTTGACATTCTCTTTTCTTGTCCTTTTTCTACAAGTTTTTCTTTTATAGAATCAAGCATGTACTGAACATCACCTTCGTGACCAGCTACTTCAATATTAAGTGCAGCTGGGTATCCATGATAAGGACTTGGGCAACATTGTTGTGGGAATATAGCGCCTTGCTCCCAAATTGAACGAATCAAAGGCTCTTGCATACCACAGTTTGTTGAGAAGAATGCAGTATCTTCACCATATTCAGCTATTTGTCGAGGGACATCTGCTAATATAAATTGTTGAGCTCCTGATAAACCTGCATCACCTGTAGGGTCTGGAGCAGTAACATCTACGAATTCGATGCCTAATTCTTTACATTCATCAACCATCAATTGACGACGAGCAGCTATTGTTGCATAGGATAGATGACGAGCAAATGAATAGTGGATAAATGTTTTAGCTCCCATTTCAGCAGCTTTTTGTGGAATTGTTTTACCCATTGAAATTTCATCAACAAGCATTACTATATCTGATTTACTTGCTATTGTAGCTGGATCTTCAGCTGCAACTCCTGATATAAATAACATATCTGGTCTTGTTTCTCTTACTTTATCTATTGCTGCAGAAGCACCTGGTACAGCTTGTACGAATACTATTGCTTTTACTTCTGGGTCAGATGATAGTGAAACAACATTAGCTATAGTTGTTTCAGTTTCAGAAGAAAAGTTGTCTGGATATGTAGCAGTAACTATTACATCTCCATATTTTTCTTGCATTTTTTGTGCTGCTTGATATTCTTCTTCTCCTTGAGATACAGTTCCTGTTATGATACCAATTTTGTAGTCACCGGATGGACCATCTGCAGTTTTAGTACTACGGCAACCTGCAAGTGAAAATACCATAATTAAAGCCAAGCTTAAACAAATTATTCTCTTTGTCATTTTGTCTTCCCCCTTAATTATTAGTATCTTTGAATTAATCTAATAATTCAAAGTATTCTATTATATATTTTATTATAAACCCAATTATGATTATTATCAAGAAATATTATCCTAATTTTCTAAATATTGAGAATAGCTACAATCAATTATTTGGTTATATTTTACATAAAACCAAATCTTCTCATTTCAATTTTAGTAATTAAAACCCCCCACTATATCATGATATAGTGGGGGTTTTATCCTGGGAAAGCATTTTCATCTTTTCTAATATACTGGATTCCATTTGTGTAATTCATACAATGTTTGTATGAATTACAAAGTACCGTTATAACCTACAAAAGGAGTATAAGGATATATATTATGTTTCTCAAAATTCGGATTAACGATTTGTAGATCTATCTCTTTTTATAAGACTATCTTTGTGACTCGTATTGTCTTAGAAGTTCAACAAATAGCTTAGGAATCTTTGCCATATTCTCAGGGGACTCAACGAATGAAATTCTAAATTGAGTTTTTCCTGGGTTTTCTGAATCATTCTTAACATCATAGAAACCTTTCATTGGTGCTACAAGAAGAGTTGTCTCAACTCCATCTAATTTATAAGAACCTTTTCCTGCACAATATAGAACGAAATCGATTGAGTCAAATCCTGGTTTAACAACATTTCTTACATCTATTACTGAGTAAATGGATGCATCAGGGCTTGAAACAATAAGTCCTGGTTCTTCTTCTTTAAGACCATTATAAACTTTTACAATTTGCTCTTTATAATAATCTCTTTGTTGCTTGCACCATCCAAGAATGTCTTCTTTACTTTCATGAGCTAATGCTCCAAAAATATATTGACCTATTACGTTAGCGCAAAGGTTAGCTGTATATTCTGCAACTGAACGGTTGTTGTATTCTGGGCTATCAGTGATTACTGCACCAATTCTTAGACCACATGCATTCCATACTTTGGATGCTGTTTCTATACTAATTCTTCTTCCTTCAATTCCTGGAACATCTGCATCAGTTATTCCCCAGATACTTACAAGTTCTTCGTTTTCATCATAATATAATTCACGATAAGCTTCATCACTTACCATCCACATATTATACTTAACACAAAGCTTAGCAAGATCCTTAAGTATATCGTATGTGTAATATTGTCCAGTTGGATTGTCATAAGGAATTACTAAAAGTGCTCCTGGATTATTTTCTTTTATCATTTCTTCAACTTGATTCATGTCTGGCAAATTGAATTTTCCATCTGTACCTAAGTGACGTTTTATAGTTACAGTTTTACGACCAGTTCTCTCTGCAAATGAAATATAATTTGTATAAGCAGGGTCTATCATCATAAGAGGTTTCTCGTCAGTTCCAGCTGGACCACAAACACCTAAAATCAACAATTCCATACCTGAAGATCCACCATCAGTTACTTGAACATATAATTTAGATGTATCAAAGCCTTCGCTCTCTAGGATGTTTTTAAAAGCATTTTGTGATTCTACAGTACCTGCAGTACCTGAATACCTTATAACACCTTTTGCAAACGGACTTTCTGGTGCATTAAGTTCAAACATTCTCTTAAGCATAGCTGGGTTGGTTGGTAAAGATACATTTCCTATCCCAACATTGATTACTGCTTCAGGTTTTACTTCACGCTCATCATATTTCATTTGAGCTAAACGAACATCAGATGGTGTTCTTGATTCAAAATGTGCTGATAATATTGGCTTATTCACTGCACTTCCTCCTTCAATTGGCTTTTTATGTGTAAATAGTTTTATAAAATTTTGGTATACATATCTACATTATACACCAATTAAAATTTGATTTCATCATATTATTAAATTATTTATCAGAACTTTGACAATTACCCCAATAGTATAACTTCTTTTACAGTTAATACTTTATTATTAACTGTAAATCTAATATCAAATCCTCCAAACTCCATTCCATAGATTCGGCTAGAATCCTTTTGATAAGTTGGTCTTGGGTCATGGGAAAGTGTAGCAATTAATGAATCCCTTTTTCTATATGGTATTAAGTCTAAAAGATCTTCAGGAAATTCAACTTCAAGGATATTATCATCAAAAGAATCAACATACCCTCCCTTTGCATCAGGATGACAATCAGTGTATGGAAGATAAGGCTTTATATCAAAGATTGGAGTTTTATCTACTAGATCAACACCTGAAATATGTAAAATTGGCCCATATTCAGAATCCAATTCTATTCTATCAAGTTTTACAGAGGAAAGACCTATGGGGTTTGGACGAAATGGTGAACGCGTTGCAAAAACACCCATACGCCTATTGCCCCCAAATCTAGGTGGCCTTACGGTTGGAGAGAAAGTACCTCTTGGGGATTTGGAGAATTCCCAAATTAGCCATATATGAGAGAATCCCTCTAATCCCCTTAATGCATCAATGTTTCGGTATTCTGGCTCAAATATTATAGTGCCCTTTAGAGCATTTACTAGACCACTCTGGCGAGGAACACCAAATTTATTAGGAAAATCTGTCCTAATATGAGCAATAACATTCATATGGATTGTCCTTTGATTATACTTACTTTCTCTATTGTCTGCCATTCAGTTCACCTATCTATTAGTTGGATTTTTACTATATCATTATTATATCATTTCTATGAATTGTATCTATATGTTTCTCAACTTAGTCTTTTTATTTATAATCTAGTTGAAATAATTATAACCGATAATCCAAGAATATTACTCCTAGCTTATCGGCTATTATCAGTGATTCCTATATTAGTTTAATTATTATTTGTTATTTAGCCTTTCAATTTGTCTCTTAGGATAATCCATAGTTTCCCCTTCAGTTATATTCCATTCCTTTTCTAATAATTGAATAAAACGCTTGTATGTTTCAATTGCCTTCTTATCATCACCAATGATTTCATAAATCTTACCAATCGCATCTAAAGAATCAGTGTAGCGTGGCTTCTTCATTAATTCAAAATCTTTTTCATAGCAAGAAATTGCATTCTTCCACTCCCCGTTATAAGCGTAAACTACTGCTCTTTCAAAATATGGACCACTTATATGAGAATGTGCCTTTATCATATCATTCCATATCTCATTTGCTTTGTCTTTATTCCCATCTTTTAATTCTATTAAAGCTTTATAATTCATTGTTCGCCAATCTTTGTCCTTTGTCCTTACAATCATGTCTTCATATTCTTTAAGAACATTTCTGGCTTCTTGCAAACGTCCGTCATTAATAAGGGAATCCAATAACCACATATATCCTGTTCTATGATCTGGGTGTTTTTTTATGAATTCCTTATAATATGCAATTCTTTCTCCATGATTCATTATATTCCAGTCTCCAAGAGGCCCTTTGTGAGCATTGTTAAGGACTTTGTGCAGATCAGAGGATAATGGTGCCATCTTTATTCCTTTTATTGCGCAGGATTTTGCTTTGTCTTGATATTCTTCTATTCTCTTAAGATATAGATATGCTAGAATTGTAGTTGCCTTTATTCTTATTTCCTCTGGATTATTATAATTATCTATTATATCCTTTAAAAAGTCTTCTGATTCTTTAAATTCATCATTGGAGATATATCTTTTATCATCTAACATATTATCTATTCTCTCAAGCTTTGCATCATCAGTTAATGAAAATAATTCATCTATTGTAACACCAAAGTATACTGATATATTTGGTAATAATGAGATATCTGGAGCAGTAGCTTCATTTTCCCATTTAGATACCGCTTGGGTAGTTACTCCAAGATAGTTAGCTAATATTTCTTGGGTAACTCCTTTGCCTTTTCTCAAATATTTAATCTTCTTTCCGATTTCTATATTACTCATAATCAATTCCCCTCTCCTTTTGATTACCTAGGATAATTTGATTATATAGTATTATTTATTAAATGACTATGGAGGGTTTGTTGAATAAACTCTACTATTGGTTGATTTTAAATCTTATGATACAGTTTATTTAAAATTGTTAATATATTAGTCGACACTCTAATGGCATTTGGAGTCATAGGTTTATTCAACTCAAAAAA
>CAZIII010000029.1:0-17016 GCA_964539425.1 uncultured Tissierellaceae bacterium
ACTCGTTTTTGACTTTAGTAGTAAGGAGGAATAATACTCTATCGTTCATTCAGATAAGTCTGCGAATTTTAGCATAACTAATCGCTTCTGAAATATTATTTACACCTAATTTATTAAACACTGTCTTTCGATATAATTTAACTGTATCGAATGAACGATTAATTTGGGTAGCAATATCTTTCATAGTAAAGCCCATTGCTGAAAGTTTTAATATATCCTTCTCTATATCTTTTAGTTCGGGAATGAGCTTTTCATTCCATTTTTCACTTTGTAAATTATACGTTAGATATTTTCTGGCAATTGTGTTAGACATTATTACATTACCAGCCTTTTGTCCCGAGGCTATAGAAGATACACAAAGCGCTAGCCATACTTGTCCACCTTCAGTTAATCTCAATGGTGTTATTTGATGATTTATCAATTGAGTATTTTGTGAGTATTTATGTATAATATTAAAATCATATGATAAAGTATAGTTCCTTTTCTCCTCTTCTACTACACTACTAATAAATTCAAAACCTACTTTATTTACTTTTAAAAGGAATCTTAAATCATCAACAGGTACATGATTTAAGTAAAATCCATATCCTAGGTCTTTCACCTCTTCTGGCAACATTCCACACAAAAATAAAGGATTGTCAGAAACATATAGAAAGTTCTGTTTATAATAATCTATTATATAGATACTCCTAAAAGTAGTTCTTGCAATAGCATCAATATCTTCTATTATATTGCTTATAATACTGTAATTTGATTCAGGAATATTCTTTATTATATTCTCTTCAATAAAAAAGTCGTTTTTTGCAATCATTTTATCAGCTATTATATTGTAAATATGATCAAAGATATAAAAAAAGACACATAAATAAATATATTTAGATATCTTTTATACTACCCATTTGGGTATTGCTTGTGTTATTAAATAGATATATATTTGCTATTTATAATCATATTAAATCTAACCTATATTGATATGGATAAGTTGATTGCCTCATTTGAAAAATATTCTATATATCTGCTTTCAAAAAGTGGGTTACTTACATTATCAAAGTTTGTTGTTAATAAAAATTACGAACGACATAAAATTGATAGTGAAAACACAAGCGATTATTATGAAGAAATAATGAAAGTCTATAAAGAGGAGAATCAGATGTTTTCTAAATCTATAATCTTTGTAGCCAAAAATAATAGAAATGAAATTATTGGCTCCATTCGTTTATTCAAATGGAACGGTGAATACGAATTGCCTATTACAAAGATATTTGGAATAAATAACTTAGATGAAATTTCTCCAGAGAATAGTAAGGAGCATATATGGCATATAGGAAGATTTGCAATTGATTCTAATGTTGGAAAAAGTGCTGTTATACTTCTTAGAAGATTGATGATGTATGCAGTACTACCAATATACAAAAATAAAAAAGGAATCATGTTTGCTGAATGTGACAAAAAGTTATTTAGAACAGTTAACCTTATGGGAATAAAGGCTACTGCACTCAGTGACGGAATGGAGTATTTAGGATCGACTACTTTTCCTATGTACACAATCCGAGACGGATTAGAAGAGTTTATATCTAAGAATAAGGAGTTGGCCATTAGTGCAAATAAAATATACGATAGTCTAATTTACAAACACATATAATAAGCATCTGATAGTTTTTAGATATTATATCTTTAAAAACTAAAATATACTATACAACTCATCATTTTATAACAGTGATTTATACGAAAGCATAAGCATACAATAATAGCTTGACTTTATATAATTACACTAAACTTGTTTTTAAACGATATGGAAAAATATATTAGAAATAGAATTTACGTGACTCCTCACGAACAAGAAGTCATCAAACAATGCCGTATCATTTTAGGTGGTGCTGGAATTGGTAGTATTATAGCAGAATGTGCATTACGATTAGGATTTGAAAATATAACTATTATTGATGGGGATAGAGTGGAAGAGTCTAATTTGAACAGACAAAATTATTTGGCATCTGATATTGGTGACTATAAGGTTCAAGCATTGAAAAAACGACTTCTGAAAATTAATCCTAGTGCAAATATTACAATCAAAAATAAGTATATTAATCAGAATAATGTTGAAGAGTTGATAACTAATAAAGACATTGCAATTAATGCCTTAGATTATAAATCAGAAATTCCGTTTCTTTTTGACGAATATTGCCAAAGAGATGGAATACCAGTAATTCACCCATTTAATATAGGATGGGGAGGGTTGGTATTTGTTGTTACACCTGATAGTAATAGGTTTAGCGACTTCTCTAGTAATCCTGATAACTTTGAGATTAATTTAGTTGAATATATAATTAATCAATTTAGCCCACCAGGTGTTTCAAAGTCATGGCTTAGAGAAATTATAAATTCACTTAAAGATGAAAACACCACACACTCATTACCTCCACCACAATTATCAATTGGATCCTGGATGGTAGCTGGAATGGTCACAAATATTATGTTTGAAATTGCCATTAATAAAGAGGTAAGGTGCTTTCCAGAGTTTTATATATCAACTATTAAAGACAATGTATTTTAATTTTAACTTCAAAAACTATCAATTACTACCCATTTGGGGTATTGTGGCATTGAAAATAATACTATTACTTTGCAAGTGAGTAGTATTAACTTATACAATGTTTTAATCAAAGAAATGTAACACTTATTTTAATGGTTGCATTTGACGCTATATTTGAAGTATGACCTATAGATAATTTATAAAAATGTAATTCATGACTACTAACATATTAATATCATTTCTTCGCTTACTAGGAGTTAAGCATACAGCAAGCTTCTCAGGACAATATTTTGCTGAACATCCACACAAATACAATTTGTTTGGATTGTCCTCTATATTATCTTATTATAAAATAAATAATGCTGGAGTTAAAGTAACTGATAAAAATGATATTACCAAGATAGAGCCGCCATTCATAGCTCACACTGGGAATGATTTCGCTATTGTAGAGAAAATCATTGGTAATAAAATACATTTTATAGAAGGTAATAAAAAGGTTATAGCTACATATGATAATTTTTTAGAAATGTGGACTGGATATACACTAATTGCTGAACCAGATGATAATTCTATAGAGCCAAATTATAAAACAAATTTTCTAAAGGAGTTATTTCATAATATGAGCAAAATTATGGTGTTGTCTCTTAGTCTGCTTTTGATTATATTTGCTTTTGTATATAATACTAGTTATAATAGTTGGGTAATAATATCTTTGTTTATAATTAGTATTTCTGGAATATATGTTGGTTATTTGCTAGTCTTGAAACAGCTTAAGGTGCAAAGCAGCTATGCAGATAAGTTATGTTCTTTATTTAAGTACAATGATTGTAACAATATACTTGATTCAAAGGCTTCGAAGATTTTTGGTGCAATTGGATGGAGTGAAATTGGATTGGGTTATTTCATATCTAATGTGCTCATCCTTTCATTTATTCCTTCGCTTACCTCTACTCTACTATTTGTCAATTTTTTCAGTTTGCCTTATACTGTATGGAGTATATGGTATCAAAAGGCCAAAGCAAAACAATGGTGTCCATTATGCTTAATAACAATGCTTTTACTTTGGTCTGTGTTTATTGTAGGAATATTTTCAGGCTTTTTTGACCTGTATTCAGTAACCATATCAGGTTTACTTATAACAAGCAGCTTGTACTTGTTAGCAATATTAATTATAAATATTCTAATCTCAACAATTGCACGTAGTTCTAAAATGGAAAACATCCAGTACGAAATTAATAGTATAAAAGCAGATGAGGATGTATTCGAAACGCTTTTAAAAAAACAGCCACGTTATGAGATGAATAAAGCATCATCTAAAATTTTATTTGGTAATATTAATTCCAAAATAATGATTACAGTCTATTCCAATCCTCATTGCAATCCATGTTCATTCATGCATTTGCGTGTTAATAAATTATTGGAAGATAATAAAAACATCTGTGTACAGTATATCTTTTCATCATTTAATGAAGAGTTAGAAGTATCTAATCAATACCTCATTGGTAGCTATTTGCAGAAAAATGCTGAAGCTAGGTATATTTATGATGAGTGGTTTGAAAAAGGAAAGTTCAATAAAGAAGAGTTCTTTAAATTACATCCAGTTGATATAACTACACTGGAAGTAACGAAGGAGTTTAAAAGACACGAACAATGGAAGGAACAATCGGGATTAAGAGCTACACCAACTATCTTGGTAAATGGCTATAAACTTCCGGATAATTTTAAAATAGAGGATATAAAGTATATTACAAAATTATAGTTCAGGATCAGTTTAACTCTAAGAATCAGAGGCTAGCTAATTGATTTATTTACAATTTTATTGTTAAAAAGCATAAAAAATTATCTAAAATTAAACTGCAAAATGCAGTAGTACTTGAAAATCAGGAAATGAAAGCTATTTTTGGTGGTGGTAGTGGCTTACATCCTGACTGCAAAGAATCACTCTATTGTGATTTAGGAGGTATTGATTGCTGGGATATAGCAGGAGATGTATTGGTGAAAGGTAAATGCACCTGGATTACTGTGGGAGGATCAGGGGGAATGAAGGGAGACCATTGTGTGTGCGTGGTGTAAAATAAATATCAACTTATAAGTGGAGGGATTCCTAATTAGTTACTTACTGTATATAGACCTATTATTCTTAGTTTTTTAGACTAATCCTATACAATGGTAAATGTAGAGAAGAGTTTTCTTCCTTATTGGGTTCCCTCTATAAGTATAATATTAGAATGTAAATAATTATTGTTATATATATGCTGCAATACTTTTAGTCGATTCTATGTATACTGAGATTTATTAGTTGTAATTATATGATTTTAATTTATTGATAATGAAAAAAGTATTTTTTATTCTTACTTTTTTAATTTGTATTTCAAGCATTAGTGCTCAAAACAAAAATGTGTGTACACTTGAGATAGAACTTAAAGGTAAAACATACGATAAAATACGTCTTGAAATAAGTGTATTAAATATGTATGACCATGAATTTTATGGTGAAACAGATGACAATAAAGTATGGAGATTTCAATATCCAGATTCAATTTATGAAAAGCATACTGGTATGAAGCTGTTTGGCACTTATAATGGTGTCGATAATGATTATAGAATAATGGTGAATATGCCATTTGGAAATGATACTTTAAAGTATGATAGTTTTACTGTAAATAAGCACTCAAAAGTGTCAGCAATATTTTCTGAATCAAAAGAGAGTAGTTATAGAGATAAAATACTTTACATGGATTCATTTATATTTAATGGTGACGATGATGATGCTATGTACCAAATGGCGAACGCACTTAATGAGGGTTATAGCTTGTTTTTTCGTGATTCTCTTGATTATAATCAAAGGATTGAAAAATATCAAACATTCTCTTTAAATTATCCCGACTCTCATTACTTGATGCAAGCACTTGCCTCTAGCATAAGTAGGTATGAAGATAAAGAGGATATATCTAAAGTTTATAACAACTTCTCATCTAAAAATAAAGAGTCATACTTCGGAAGCATGATTAAGGATTATTTAGATATGAACTACTTTGATAATATGCTTTTGCTATCTTCTGAAACTAATGAAATGGAGTACATAATAAGAGACAGTACAAAGCATAATTTAGTTATATTTTCGGCATCGTGGTGTAGCCCTTGTCATGAACAGATACCTAATTTCAAGAAAATTTATCACGATTTACACGATAAACTTGATATGGTGTATGTATCCATTGATGATTCTTCTACTGTAGAAAAATGGAAAGCGCTAATGGTGTCTGAAGAGATTCCTTGGCGTAACCTACTGGCGGTAGAAAATGTTCAAGGGGTTATTAACAAATACTTCATAAGATCAATACCTCATGCTTTTCTTATCCTTCCATCAGGCAAGATTCATCGACTTAAGTTGCATGAAGAGAAAGATATGAAGTTAATGTATTATTTTGTGAATGGCGGTAAGATATAATGTATATCACAAAATCGAGTTCAGGATCAATCATATATATAAGTTTGATTGATCAATTTTAAACAATTTAATTTACAAAAAGATGAAGAAGTTATCTAGAATTAAACTGCAGAACGCTGTGCAGTTGGAAAGTAATGAAATGAAAGTGATTTTTGGAGGTAGTGGGAACAACAACGGGTCATGTTCCGGTGGTGGTTTTAATAATCCTATTTGCTCAGGTGAGTGCCCTGATAAATTTGTATGGAATCCTAGTAAAATGCTTATGGATAGAGTGCCACAAAAATGTAATAGGATAACCAATCATGCAGCAGACGGCTCTGGCTCTTTTACAACTTGTTACTGTTCGTAAAGAATGCTCATGAATTGTACATAATAAATAACGTGAGTTAGATGTAAAAATAACAAATATTCTTTTGATAAATAGCAGCATTGTATATTTATGGATGATAATAAATAAATTAGCAAAACAATCCTGTTCTGATATCTAATGACAAAATTACAAAACCATTTTTATAATTGATAAGTTTTTCATTGAATATTCTAAAGTAATTAATCAATTTAGTATTTGTGATGGAAATAGTAAGAAAAGGAACATAAAGTTCTCAAAGGAATAGCTCAAAAAGGACAATGTTCTATTGGGTGGTTTTATGGATTCAAATTTAATTATAAATTACAAAGGAGAAGTACTAGACTTTACTATGACACCAAGAAATACTGATAACAAAGAGTCCTAGTAAAGCATGTATTTATATAAACTAATATTTTGTAAACTATTTATAGATATGGGAAATATAAGTAAAAACCTCTTTGAGAAATTATTCGTTGATGGTGTCCATTTAGTTGCTAAAGTTGAGAAGAACTTTATAATGCTTCTATAAGATATAATGGCTTTACGTAAAATAGCCTTTATAGAATCAGTAAATGATTAACTTGAAAACAATTTGTCAAGTCGAGCATATAATGAATAGAAGTTTAGATAACTTTATTGTAAATATGTTATTTGCTATTGCAACATATTCATTTTTGTCAAAAATCCTTCCATTAAGTTTCCTTGATAACATTAGAAGGAGATAAAATATTATGATGGTCTATTTCTAACTCACGTTAATATGATGTTTGTTTTTAAGAGTTTAATGTTGTTTCTTTAAAATAGCCAAAGATGATAGAGGCTATATAGTGGATAATGCCCCTATTTATTAGATTATTTATTTTTTTCTTTAATATCTCAACTGCATATGTTTCAATTAAATAAATCGTTAAAAGCGAGTTCTATTTTTATCTTTACATGTCTCATCTTTTGTTCTAAATGCTTAATAGCTCAAAACATATCTCCCGAAATAAAGGAGGCTCTTCTTGATTCAATTAGCAACAATCCTTCTGGCAAAATTTATTTTTTTGATGAAATAGAGATTTCAGAGGTTGATTTTTATAAAAAGGCTTACAATGGCGAATTAAATGGCCTTGAAGGGACAGGGATCATTACAAAACAGGCGTCAATAGAAAAATATGGTGAATACTACAGGCATGGTGTACTTTTCTTTAGATCAGGCAAGTCAACAGATGGTTTACATATAGAGCATCCCAGTATGATAAACAATATTATTAAAAGTTCAACTACTAAAAATCATATTGAAGAGGATTGTTACCAATTGAAAGGAACAATAGATAATAAAATATTTGAAGGCAAACCTATAATGCTATTTTCACTAGCCGATGATGAAATTCAAAGTGTTGATACTTCGTTAGTTATAAATGGGAAATTTGAATTTATAGGGAAAGAAAATCCCAATAATATTGGAGTTTTGAGCATTGGTAACTATCCCGACGCCGTAGCAACCTTAGTTGTTTTCTTAGATAAAGGCAATATTGTGGCTGATATGAATAGAGATAGCATAGGTGGAACTCCACTAAATGATTTGTATCAAGGTTACATCAATACAAACTCAATTCTTAATAAAGAATTGAGCAATATGCCAATAGATAAATCTGAAGACAATGATAGTGAGGGTATGTTTATAAAAACTGGATCACCTCTACATACAAAGATGAAAGAGATAGGCGAATACACAGTAGGCTTCAAAAAGAATAACATACACAACATTGTAGGGCAGTATTTATTTGAGAAAGAGGCTGGACGTCGTTTTGATGAAGATATTGCTTATCCATCCACAGATACCTGTCCGGATAGTGCTTTTTATATTATATATAATGAAGCTGATGATAAATACAAGCAGAGAGATTGGGTAAGGATATATATAGAATCTCTATATCACAGAGCCACATTAATAGAAAAAAATAGGCAGCTTGATGGAAGGCAGCTTGTCGATTTAACTTTGACTGACTTGTCAGGAGAAAGCAAGCAACTATCAGATTATATTGGTAAGTCACGTTACATTTTGCTTGATTTTTGGGCATCATGGTGTGGTCCTTGCATAGCTTCGTTTCCAAAACTAAAGGAAGTGTATAATAAATATGATAGAGATGATTTAGAAATAATAGGGATATCTATTGATACAGATAATGGTAGTTGGATAAATGCCGTTACTAAGCAACAACTACCATGGATACATCTAGCTACTTTAAGCTCTTCATTAAATGATGAAGTGAGAAAGGGGTATGCTTTTATTGAAATTCCTTATACTGTTTTATTAGATGAAAAGGGTAGTATAATTGCTACAAATATATCAGTTAGCTCGTTGACGCAATTCATAGAATTTGATTAATCTACACCAATAATTAAGTGCTATTTAATAAGTATAACGATCTAAGACAGATAATGTTAATTTTTAGCAACTATCTATTTCGGACATTACTTTATTTGCAATAATATACAATATATATAAAGAGTTACTCTTTATATTTAAACCTATAGATGTATTATAATGGGTACATTAGTGGTTTCAATTACACGAACAGAGGAAGGAACTGTCAGGTTTAAGAGCAACACCAACAATCTTGGTAAATGGCTACAAGCTGCCTGACAATTTTAAAATAGAGGATATAATGTATATCACAAAATAGAGTTCAGGGTCAATCATATAAATGTTTGATTGATCGATTTTAAACAATTTAATTTATTCAAAAAGATGAAGAAGTTATCAAGAATTAAACTGCAGAATGCTGTGCAGTTGGAAAGTAAAGAAATGAAGCAGATTTATGGGGGAAGTGGTGGTGATACTGGTCTATGCGGAGGCTCGGGATACACGCATGTATGTGCATGTACTAATGGTAAAGGCACTTGGTGTGGAAATTACACTGATTCAAGTTCTGATTCAGCTATAGACCGCCATTGTGGCTCAGGAAATGGTGCATGCAGACCAGTTCGGTAAATATTATTTGGCGGTCTACTGATAGACCGCCATTTATTTAAATAATTATTCATTATGAGAATAGCATTACTAACTACAATACTTATATTCCTCACGATAGGTGGCTACAACAATGGATTGAAAGCACAGTCTAAAGAAAATGAACACCAAGAGGTTTTAGATAAAGCCACATTCAGAGTAGTTTACAAAGTGGATGAACGAGTCCTAAAAGAAGGTGATCCTTTTGTAATTACCGACACTATGGCGTTGGATATAGGGCAAACATGGTCGGTTTACTATGATTTTAATCTGGCATATAAAGACTCTGTTAGAAGGGATAATTTCATAAATAATTCTCCGCGTGAATTACTTAGACATTTTGGTTCAAGCCAAGATAAACTGCAAGAGCGATTAGAGTCAAAACAAGATATATATAGTATGGAAGATCTTCGGACAAATGGTGAATATGCAAGGATATATAAAAATATTTCAGAAAATGAAATACTAACAATTGACAATGGTCCACAAGAGTTCCCAGACATAGCCACCCTTCTTAGATTTACAGAACAAATTAAACCAATGGAATGGATAATTACAGAGGACACTATGACAATATTAGATTATCCATGTCAGAAAGCAACCACATCTTTTCGAGGTAGAGATTATTATGCTTGGTTCACTTTAGATATTGCAGTTAATGAGGGTCCATGGAAGCTATATGGTCTTCCAGGGCTTATACTTAAAGCTGAAGATTCAGAAAGTGTTTTTTCTTTTCATGCTATAGGTTTACAGGAGTTAAGTGGCACATTTGTCGATATTAATCCAGTGACAAAAACTTATATTAAACATAGAGATATTACTATTACTACAGTTAAACAATTTAGACAAGCAGATATAAAGAAGTGGTTATCGTTCAGACAGGCAGAACTAAAAAGAGTAAATATAAAATTTGTAGATTGGGATGCAGTAGTTTCATATTTTATGAAAAATCCTATTGTTTATCAAGATAAAGAGATATATTTTTAGAGTAAAAGAACAATGATAATTGTGAACAGACAAGTTGGATTGCTATTATTTTTTATATTATTCCCTTGTGTCACTATATTTGGACAAAAGGAGATAAAAGGTCGTGTGCTTGATGAACAGACTCGTAATCCTATAGCAAAAGTAACTGTAACGATACATCCCGCACACGAGAAATCAATAATAACTTACGTCAGCACATTAAGTGATGGAAGTTTTACTCTTAAAAGTTCTGCGATGCCTGACTCTGTTACTATTAGTGTAAGATCAATGACTATTGAGAGTCAATCTAAAACAGTGAGTAGTGATATAGGCTTTGTAGAATTTATAGTGGAGGAAAAAATCACTGAATTGAAAGAAGTTATTATAAAGGCACCCAAAATACGACAGCTAGGTGATACAATCCATTATGATGTGGCAAGTTTTCTTGATGAAACAGATCGTAGCATTGGTGATGTGCTAAAAAAACTGCCTGGTGTGCAGGTTTTATCTTCAGGAAGGATTTTGTATCAAGACAAGCCAATTAGTAAGTTCTATGTGGAGGGTTTGGACCTCTTGAAAGGAAAGTATGGAATTGCAACCAATAATATTGATGCATCTAATGTTGCTAGCGTACAGGTGTTCGAGAATCATCAACCCATAAAGGTGCTTAAAGATATGGAAATGCCTGAGACGGCTGCAATAAATTTAAAATTGAAAAAGTCAGCACTAGGTGCATTTTTCATAACTGCACAGGCAGGCGTTGGTCTATCAGAAAATATTTTGTTAAGCAATGAATTGACAGGAATGCGTTTTGCAAGTTCTCAGCAAGATATGATGGTATATAAGGGAGATAATACTGGGCGAGATATTACTCAGGAGTTGACCTCATTTTATGGTGGAAGTGGAGAAAGTTATGTAAGCTTTATGGGGGTTGTTGCACCCACTCCTCCCCCTATCAATAATCAGCATCATTTATTTAATGATGCACACTTAGGTTCGCTGAATAGCTTAAAGCTACTGAAAGAGGATATTTCCCTCACAGGAAATATTAGCTACTTATACGACCAACAGAAAAGCAGTAGTTTTACTCAGCGTGATATATTTATTGCCGATGGTGAAAATATTCAAATTGTAGAGGATATGAGTGCACATTTGATGAAGAGAGAATTGGAAGGTGCACTTACTTTGGAAGGAAATACAAATAATTACTATTTGAAGAATAAACTAAGTGTGTCTGCTAAATGGAATGAACACTTTGGATATATTGATGCCACACAACCCATATCACAGATGTTGCAGCAACCATCTATTAATGTTAGTAATGATTTTGAATATTCAAAACGCACAGGCAATAAGAACTTTCGCATAGGTTCATATGTATCATATATCTCACAGAATCATTCATTAGGAGTATCACCTATTTTATTTGAAGATGTTTTTAGTGACTTATCTGTAACAGATACACTAATCAGGCAGGATGTTTCGTATAAGCATCTGAGAACAAATCATTTTTTATCTGGCGGAAGTTTGGGAAAGCGTCTATCTTTTAATTATAGCACTAATGTATTTTCGGATCACTACTTTATGCAATCAGATCTTTTTATATCTGATGCTTCTTCACCAGTATTAGCAGATAGCTTGCAAAATCAACTTTATCGTAATGAAATAGGGGTACAATTTAATACAGGATTCTCTTATAACTTCACTGAAAAATTTAAACCCATGTTATCTTTTCCAATTAGCTACGTATATATTAATAGGAATGACCGTATCCGCAATAATAAAAAAGTTGGAGGTCGTGTTCGTTTCTCTCCTTTGCTAATAATTCAGTATCCTATTTCATCACGAATAGCACTATTCTCTAATGTTGCCTATTCTAATAGCTTTAGTGGTATCTCTGATGACTATTTAGGATATATGATGAGTAACTATCGCAGTTTGAATAGAAGTGATGGGATGCTAGGCAAAAGTAGCCAAGCTAGTGCTTTTGTACATTTTAGCTATAAGAATCCATTTACAACACTTTTCTCTTCGTTACGACTTTCATACTCCAACAGATGGAGCAGCACACTAGCTGATATGCGTTATAATGGCATTTTAAGTAGTACAACTAAAATACCTTACTCAAATACATCTCACTTCTATGATGTTAACTATAGTATATCACAAAGCATAAGTTATATAGATTCTGAAGTTAGCCTTAGTGCTGGTTATAATAATAGCCAATCTGTACTATTAAATCAAGGTGAGATATCAAACATAGTTCATG
The DNA here is from genome assembly GCA_964539425.1 of uncultured Tissierellaceae bacterium. Lineage (GTDB taxonomy): Bacteria > Bacillota > Clostridia > Tissierellales > Tissierellaceae > JAVKTS01. The sequence continues at coordinate 12,567 of CAZIII010000029.1, forward strand.
ACTCTTATTCTATTTCTCCATCAATTACCACTGATATCGGAAAACTCATGATTATAAAGTATAATCTCATGTATAGATATGACAATAATAAAATTAGAAATGAATTTATGCCATCTGTGCACAACTTATCTCAAAATTTGATTGTATCACTTATACCTATCAAAAAGCTTATTTTGAGTTTATCTTTAAATCATTATTACAACAATATAATAGAGTCGTCGGACCGATCAATTTGGTTTGGTAATGCAGGAGTTAAGTATAGAGCAAAAAATATTGACTGGATGCTCGACTGGACTAATGTCTTTAATACTCGTCAATTCACAAACTACTCAAATAGCGACATCAGTAGCTACTACTCGGTGTATAATTTGCGACCATCGGAGATATTGCTGAGGGTGAGGTTCAAGATAATGTAGGGGATTTAATTAAAAAAAATCTTATTGTCAACATCTTGATAGTGTACATAGTTACACTCATAATGTTTTAATCATTATATATATAAATTGTTTATGCATAAAAAGAATCAAAATAATATTAAATTTAATACACAAGATAGAATTGCACATATTCTGATTTTAAAGTCCTCACATCATTCAGATATTGGATTACTCGATGGAAAAATGGGTATAGCAATTGCCTTTGCACACCTTTCTCGATGTAGCACTAATAATGAAATATATTATGAATGTATGAGTGATCTATTAGATGATATATTAGGGGACATACACAAAGGATTAAACTATAGTTTCAAATTAGGCCTTTCGGGAATTGGCTGGGGAATTGAGTATTTAATTCAAAATGGATTTGTAGAAGGTGATAGTGTGGAAATATGTGAAGAAATAGATAATAGAATAATGGAAGTCAATCCTAAAAGAATCCTAGACATATCGATGGAGGATGGTTTTGAAGGATTACTACATTATGTCATTTATCATTTGCAAGGTGCTATTATACAAAATAACAAACTTCCATTTGATAAGGAATATTTATTAGACATATATTCTGCAAGCATAAATATAAAGAAAACAGAAATAACGAGTTCTTTAAAAGCTTTAATAGAGAGTTACGTGCTTTTTATTGATAATAAAACTCTCTTCGATTATAGTTTTAATCCTATCAATTTTGTATCAAACACCTTAAAAGTGAATAATGACAAACTAATAGCTAACCCACTTGGACTAACTAATGGACTAGCGGGAGAACTACTTAAGTTAATATCAAATTAAAAGATACATACATGAAAAATATTTATATACTTGATGAACACATCAGTTCTCAAAAAAATGGAATCGGAACTTTTCTATCCCAGCTAATTTATAGCTTGGATAGCACTCAAAATAATATAAATATAGTCTCATTTAATGCTGACTCTGATGAATTTAATATAGTGACAGATGAAAATCAGATTACAAGGTTTCTCTTTCCTATGTTCAAAAGAGGACATTTCGCAAACTTTCCAAAAATAATTGATAAGTTTTTCAAATTACACATTCCAGATTCAAGAGACAATATATTCTTTTTAAATCATTCTCCATGTAACGATTTAACTAAATCATTAAAAGATTCACATCCTCTGTCAGTAGTCATTTTCACCATTCATGATTTAGGTTGGACCGGTTCATTACTAGGTAATGTAGAAGAATATATACATAATATCTCAAATAGAATAAACGGAGATGATAAAAGCAGTTATATTTTAAAAACATACGATATAGATAGTGAAACGTATTGTAATGTAGATAGAGTTATTTGTTTGTCAGACGACACATACTCACTAATTAAAAACAACTATAATATTAATCCTGATAAGTTGTCTTTAATTCCAAATGGACTAGTGGATTTGGATCATCGTATAAATGATATAGACATACAGACAGTTAGACTTAAGAAAAGAATCTCTTCAAACGAGAAAATATTACTGTTTATTGGAAGACCAACTAAAGAGAAGGGGTTATTTGACCTAATTGAAGCATTTAAAAATCTTATTGATAATTATAAAGATATTAAGCTTGTTGTTGTAGGAGATGGAAATGAAGCATCAATGAAAGAATTGATAAAAGCCTCATCGGATATTGCTAGTTCAATAATCTATACAGGACAGCTAGAAGAAAAAGAGTTATTGGAATGGATTTCAATTTCTGATATTGGAGTCATATCATCATATTATGAACAATGTAGTTATACTGCAATAGAGATGTTGAGACACGGACTACCTATTGTAGCCTCAGATGGATTAGGAATAAGGAATATGCTGATTGATAATGTTAATGCTATAATAGCAAATATAGGTAATAGAAAACGACCAGAGGAATATCAAGAAAACCTAAAAAATGCTATTGCAGAGTTACTTGACTCTAATGAACTGTGCGAAAAGCTAAGCATTAATGCTCGCAAAACTTATGAGGATAGATATCATATCAGACATATGAAACAGAGATACCAAGAACTTATTGAACTATTATAATGAAAAATAAATTCACTTCATATATTCAACTTGATGCTATGGACTGCGGTCCCACATGTTTGCGAATGATAGCTAAACATTATGGGAAACATTACAGTTTGGAAACTCTGAGAGAAAGTTCATTTATTACTCGAGAAGGAGTATCGATGCTTGGCATTAGTGATGCAGCTGAATCTATTGGTTTTCGCACTTCTGGAGTCATGGTATCATTTGATCAGCTAGTTGCTGAAGCTCCATTACCTTGTATAGTGCATTGGAAACAGAATCACTTTGTGGTCGTTTATAATATCAAGAAAGATAAGAAAGTTGGGTATAAAATATATGTTGCTGACCCTGCTCTGGGGCTCGCAACTTATGATGAAGCAGACTTTAAACAATGCTGGCTTAGCACTAAGAGAGAAAATGAAGACAAAGGCACTGTTTTACTACTTCAGCCTGCTCCAGAATTCTTTGAGCAAGATGATGAAAAGGTAAACAAAAATCGTAGTCTTCGATATTTTTTACGTTACCTAACTCCATATAAAAGTCAATTAGTGCAGTTGGTGATGGGTATGTTAGTTGTGAGTGTTTTACAACTAATATTTCCATTTCTAACTCAATCTCTAGTAGATGTTGGTATTAGAGATGGTAATTTGAGCTTTATAACTCTGATATTGGTTGCGCAGCTAATTATCTCTGTTGCTCGTCTTTCTGTAGAGTTTATTCGTAGTTGGATACTGCTACATATGAATACAAGAATAAACATAGCATTGATTTCTGATTTCCTTGCTAAGCTAATGCGTCTTCCCTTACGTTATTTCGATACCAAACTTACTGGTGATATAATGCAGCGTATTGGCGATCATGGTCGTATTGAATCATTCCTTACAGGAAATTCAATTAGCACACTATTCTCATTTGTCAATTTCTTTGTTTTTGCTTTTGTATTAGCTTATTACAATTTGACTGTACTTGGTATCTTTCTTATTGGTAACACTCTATATGTGATATGGATACTTCTTTTTATGAAGTACCGTAGAGAACTAGACCACAAGCGTTTTGCACAATCATCTGGTGAGCAAAGTAATATAATTCAAATGATTACTGGAATGCAAGAAATTAAGCTCAATAACTGTGAGAAACAGAAGAGATGGCAATGGGAACGAATACAAGTTAAACTATTTAAGATAGGGATTAAAGGATTGGTTTTGGGTCAGCTTCAACAAATAGGCTCGGTCTTTTTTAGTCAGACTACCAATATTATTATCTCATTTATTGCTGCCAAAGCAGTAGTAGATGGACAAATGACTCTAGGTATGATGATGTCACTCACTTATATAATAGGTCAGCTTTCATCTCCAGTTGAGCAGTTTATTGGCTTTGCTAGAGCTTTTCAAGATGCTCAAATTAGTTTGGAACGTTTAAATGAAGTTCATGGTAGGGAAGATGAAGAAGAGTCTATTGAAAACAAGTTAGCTATCTTACCAGAGAAACGAGCAATTTCTCTTGATAATCTATCATTTAGCTATGATGGTGCCGATCGTGATTATGTTTTGGATAATATTAATCTTACAATTCCACAAAATAAAGTAACAGCCATAGTAGGTGCTAGCGGAAGTGGAAAGACTACCCTCATTAAGTTATTATTGGGATTCTACGAACCAAATAAGGGAACAATTAAAATTGGAGAAACACCACTTAATATTATCAATCCACATTTTTGGCGTAGCAAGTCGGGTTCTGTAATGCAAGATGGATTTATATTCTCCGAATCCATTGCAGATAATATAGCTGTAGGTGTTGACCAAGTGGATATAGAAAAACTTCGACATGCAGTTACAGTTGCAAATATTAGAGACTTTATAGACTCTTTGCCTATGGGTTATAATACTAAAATAGGGATGGAGGGTAGTGGCATAAGCCAAGGACAACGTCAAAGAGTATTGATTGCACGTGCAGTTTATAAAAATCCCGAGTTTATTTTTCTAGATGAAGCTACCAATGCAC
>CAZIII010000030.1:0-3348 GCA_964539425.1 uncultured Tissierellaceae bacterium
TATATCTCCCTCTAAGGTCTCTATAATAGGTAGGGCTGTTATTGAACCGCCACCGTATTTCTCATCTAGTCTTGCTGCCCTTTCAAGAAGTCTTGAATGAAGATAGAATACATCTCCTGGGAAAGCTTCTCTTCCTGGTGGACGTCTTAAAAGTAAAGACATTGCTCTATATGCAATAGCATGCTTTGATAAATCATCGTATACTATTAGTACATCTTTTCCATTTGCCATAAATTCCTCAGCAATAGTAACACCCGCATAAGGGGCAATATATTGAAGAGGTGCCAATTCACTTGCTGTAGCTGATACAATTACGGAGTAGTCCATTGCACCACGTTTTTCAAGTGTGTCAACTATTTGAGCTACTGTAGATCTCTTTTGACCTATGGCTACATATATACAGATAACATCTTGACCTTTTTGGTTGATAATAGTATCAATGGCAATTGCCGTTTTTCCAGTTTGTCTATCTCCGATAATAAGTTCCCTTTGACCCCTACCTATTGGGATCATGGAGTCTATTGCCTTAATACCTGTTTGCAAAGGTTGGCTAACAGACTTTCTTGTTATAACCCCTGGAGCAATTTTTTCAATAGGACTAAATTTAGTAGTATTTATAGTACCCTTACCATCTATAGGTTGACCAAGGGCATTAACAACTCTACCAATCATTGCATCTCCTACTGGAACTTCAACAATTCTACCAGTTCTCTTTACAACATCTCCCTCTCTGATTTCCTTATCAGAACCCAAAAGAACACAACCTACGTTATCTTCCTCTAAGTTTAAAGCCATACCAAAGACTTCTCCTGGGAACTCAACAAGTTCTCCAGCCATACATCCTTCTAGGCCGTGGATTCTAGCGATACCATCTCCTACTTGAATAACAGTACCTATATCTACCATATCTAAAGATTTCTCATATCTTTTAATTTGTTCCTTAATAATTGAACTAATTTCTTCTGGTCTTAACTCCATTTTCTCACCTCACTCTTCTAGTTTGTTGCACCACTAATAGCTTTCCCTATGGCATCTAATTGAGCCTTTACAGTGCCATCTACAAGTTTGTTTTCAACCTTTAATAAAACTCCACCAATAATAGTAGTATCCACATTATTAGTCAGTTCTATTTTTTTATCTAACTTATTCATTAAAATTGTCATAAGTTTGGACTTGGCTTCTTCTTCCATAGGTACTGCTGTTATAGCAACAACTCGAACAATATTTTCATGTTCATTGTGTAATTCCTTGTAACTATCTATTATCTCCAAAATATGGCCTTCTCGTCTTTTATCAATTAAAACATATAAGAAATTCACCATTTCAGTGGATATCTTATCTTTGAAAAGTTCATCTATTAAGGAATGTTTTTCTTTCTTACTAATCTTTGGATGATGTAATATTTGAAGCAATTTTGGTTCTGAAGTAAATATTGACTTTAAGTAATCTAATTCTTGATCAAATATGGAAATCTTGTTAGTATCAATTCCAGCTTCAAATAATGCTAAAGCATATCTTTTACCAACTAACTTTGCCATTTTGAATTACCTACCTCATCAATGAATTTATCGATTAAACCTTTTTGCTTGTCAATTTTCATTTCTTCTTCCATAATCTTGGAAGCAATTAAAATTGCCATTTCACCAGCCTGAGATTTAATATCTTGGAAAGCAACTTCTCTCTCACGAACTATTTCTCGTCTAGCCCTAGATATTATGTTTTCTGCTTCTTTTTTAGCTTCTTCTACTATACCTTCTTTTAATTCTTCGCCACGTTTTCTAGCACCTTCGATGATTTCTTGGCTTTCCTTCTTAGCAAGACTAATTCTTGACTCATAATCATCTCTTAGAACTGTTGCTTCTTCTTTTAAAACCTTTGCCCCATCAATATCGGATTGAATCTTTGACTTCCTATCATTTAGGGCCTTCGAAACTGGTTTGTATAAGAAATGTCTAAGCATTAAATAGAGTAACAACAAAGCCACCCAAGATAAAATCATAGATGAAAACTCTGGCAAGGCTCTAACTTGTATCATAAACTAACCTCCTTAGCCTGAGATACCCTCTAGCATTCTATAAGACCATACTAGAAGGTATTAACATCAGATATTATAATCCTAGATTGATATAAGCTGTTAATAATGGTCTAACGAATAGTAAAATTATAGCAATAACCAATCCGTAAATACCTGTTGTCTCTGCTACCGCTTGACCTAAAAGCATAGTAGAAGTAATATCACCCTTAGCTTCTGGTTGTCTACCTACTGCCTCACATCCACGAGCTGCTGCATTACCTTGACCAATTCCAGGTCCTATACCTGCGATCATTGCAAGACCTGCACCAATTGCTGAACATCCTAATATAAAAGCTTCACTTGTTATTCCTTGTATCATTTTTCTTCCTCCTCTCAAATTTTAAGAAACTTGTTCTTCTAATCCACCTACAAAAATCATAGTTAACATTATAAAGATAAATGTTTGCAACAATCCTGAGAACACATCAAAATAAGCGTGTAAAGGTGTTGCAATAATTGGGGCAAAATATCCTGCCGCTTGATACAGTAATGCCATAATAATACCTCCACTCATTACATTACCAAAAAGACGGAAAGATAATGAGATTGGATTAGCTAATTCACCAATTACATTTAGTGGGGTTAAGAAAACCATAGGCTCTGTAAATCCTTTTAGGTATCCTCCAATTCCACGTGCATTTTTAAACTTCCAGTACTGTGTCAAAACAAAAGTAACTAAAGCTAAAGAAAATGTAACAGAATAATCTGATGTAGGTGGCGAAAAGCCTAGTAAGCCAAACAAATTAGCCACTGCTAAAAATAATGCTAAAGTTAAAATATAAGGTACGAATCTAATGTTTTGTGATCCCATAGTTGATATAACTAAATTCTCTACTGCTTCTACTATTAACTCTACAACATTTAGGAAATTTGACGGTACTTCATTTGCATTAGCCTTTTTAATTTTACTATTAACAACAAAGGCAAATATAATTAGTAGAAGTGTAACTACCCACATATTAACAATAGTATCTGGTATAATAATTTCTCTTCCAGCGATTTTTAACAATAATTCCAAATATCTCCCTCCTCTCATATTAAAGATTATATTGAATTTCCTATTTCCTAAATGCATATATAATTAATTTTATTAATTATCTGTAAAAGTCTTTATCGAATATTCCTGATACCATAATTACAATTTTTATCATTATAAGTCCTAATACTGTAGCAGGAAAACTCATATAATCTGCCAATGCAGCGACTCCAAGAACGACAAAATATATGATGTATCTCAAGAAATAATGTACCATAGAATAAGCACTTGCTCTACT
>CAZIII010000030.1:3358-16931 GCA_964539425.1 uncultured Tissierellaceae bacterium
ATTGATAGTATTATGAAGCAATTTGAAGCCTAATATACTAATTATTGCTCCAAATATATATCCTAGTATTATTGGCTTAGAATCTTTAAAGACAAAAGCGGATATTCCTATAATAAGTAAGGAAACTATAGCTGTTCTTTTAATTACTTTAAATACCAAGTTGTTATTCATCTAATCACTTCCTCTTGTTATTAAGGCCACCTGCCAGCTTAAAAATATTTAAAAACCCTGCACCAGCACCAAGAATGATAAAAATAATAGAAAAAATACCATTCAAACCTAGTTTTTTATCCAAAAATTGGCCAAAGAAAACACCAAGTAAAATAGGCGTAATTACAGAAAGACCAATTTGACTTATTAATCCTAGATTTTGAAGGGTATCCTTATAGTTTTTATTCTTCACATTTTCACCTCAGTAAAGGTACTTTATCTTAAGTATGTCACAATATGTTGGAAAAAATTGAGTATATGATAATTATATTAAATCTTAGAATATTATGCAAGTAATTTAGGTTATATCATAGGATATAATAAGCTGTATATTAAAACTAGCTCTTGATCTAAGAGCTAGTTTTTATATTAAAATCTTTTACAGAATTAGGAAAGCTAATGAGATTATTACACCTGAATAAATCAAGTCCATTAAACAGAATCCCATAATATCTCTAGCACCAAGTCCTGCAATACCTAAAGCTGGTAATGCCCAGAAAGGTTGAATCATATTAGTCCAAGCATCTCCCCAGGAAATTGCCAAAGCTGTTTTAGCAGCTGGTACGCCTAATTCTAATCCAGCAGGCATCATAATAGGAGCTTGAACTGCCCATTGTCCACCACCTGAAGGTACGAAGAAATTAACAATACCTGCAGCCCAGAAAGTAAATAGTGGGAAAGTTTTTTCTGTTGCTATACTTACGAACCAATTGGATATCTGACCTGCTAAACTAACTCCTTCAGGAGTTGCACCTGTCATCATACCCATAATTCCTGCATAGAATGGAAATTGTAATAATATTGGTCCTGCTCCCTTGGCAGCTTCACCAAAAGCATGGATAAACCTTCTTGGTGTTTGGTGGAATAAGATACCAAATGTTAGGAATATTAAATTTACAATGTTTAAGTTTAAGTCAAATCCTTTAGTGATAAAATGATTGACTATATATACCATACTCATTACAAATACAATAATATTTACGATTTTGCTGTTTTCAATTTTATCAGCTGGTGTATCATTTTTAGCAAATGATTCATCTTCTTCTTGGTCTACTAATAAATGCTTGTCTACTATTACAGTAAACTTCTTCTCTGGATGCATTGCCCTATTAATTAAAGGTAAAGTAAATATTAAAATACCAGAAATCACTAGGTTTAACACTGAGAATATTGTATCTGTTGTTGGAATAATATCTGTTATAGCTCCTGCTGTTTGAGCAGCATTGGCAGCAGCATCAGTCGCTAGTGTCAATGGTATAGATCCTGAAATTCCTCCATGCCAAACTAAAAATCCTGAGTAGGCAGATGCTATTAGAAGTCTATAGTCAACATCCTCTACTTGTTTTGCAAGTTCCTTTGCATATAATGCCCCAATAACCAAACCAAAACCCCAGTTAATCCAACATGCAATAGCTGATACTAAGGATACTGCAAAGATTGCTTGAGTTGGTGTTTTTGCTACCTTTGCTAAACTTCTTAAAGTACCTTTGAAAGGTTTGGAACTAGCTAATGTATGACCAGTAACTAGTACTAATGCCATTTGCATAGAGAATGCTAATAAAGACCATACTCCATTACCCCAATGGTTAATCATGGTAAATAAAGATTGCCCAGTAGATACTGTACCTAATACTAATGTAATGATTGTTAGAAAAATTGCAAATAGAAATGCATCAGGTAAATACTTTTGAACAAGTGTTACAAATACATTGGTTAATTTCTTAAACATTTAATACCCTCCTCTTTAGTTGAATTTCTATAATATAAATAGATATTACCCACATTTAGCAGGTAATATCTAGGATGATTCATTATATTTCCATTTTAGCTAAATTTTCAGCAATAATTAAAGTTGCTTCTGTAGCAGCTTGTACTTCTTCAACTGTGAATTCCGGATTAATTTCTTTTAATAATAATCCCTTTTCAGTTACTTCTATTACTCCCATTTCAGTAATAATAAGGTCTACTTGACCTGCAGCTGTAAGTGGAAGATTACATTCTTTTAATATCTTGTGATTTCCCTTTACTGTATGTTCCATAGCTACGATAACTTTTTTTGCACCTGTTACTAAGTCCATAGCTCCACCCATACCTGGTACCATTTTTCCTGGTATCATCCAGTTAGCTAAGTTTCCTTTTTCATCTACTTGAAGTGCTCCAAGTACTGTCATATCAACATGACCACCACGGATAATTCCAAAAGAAGTAGCAGAGTCAAAGAATATTCCACCTGGTAAAATAGTTACACATTGAGCTCCAGCATTTACTATATATGGATCTTCTTTTCCTTCTTCAGGAGCAGGTCCAAGACCTATAAATCCATTTTCTGATTGGAAATAAACATTCATATTTGAAGGTACATGGTTAGCTACCATAGTTGGTAATCCAATACCAAGGTTAACTACGTCTCCATCATTTAATTCTTTTGCTACACGTCTAGCAATAAATTCTTTCTTATCCATTATTTGTCACCTCCGTTAACAATGCAGTCTATAAATATTCCTGAAGTAACAACATCATTAGGATCAAGTTCTCCTACTTTTACAACTTTTTCAGCTTCTACTATTACAAGATCAGCTGCTGTTGCCATAAGTGAATTGAAGTTTCTTGTTGCACCATAATAAACAATATTACCAAACTCATCTACAGTTTCTCCAGCTATCAATGCTACATCTGCACGAAGTGGCATTTCAAGTAGATAAGTCTTTCCATCAATTACCATCTTTTCTTTGCCTTCTTCAACTATTGTACCTACTCCTGTTGGTGTTAAGAATCCACCAAGTCCAGCTCCTCCAGCCCTTACTTGCTCAGCAAGAGTACCTTGTGGAACTAGAACTACTTCCATTTCACCTGAGTTCATTTGATTACCAGTCTCACGATTTGTACCAACATGAGAAGCGATAAGTTTTTTGATTTGTTTGTTTACTACAAGTTTACCAGCACCTATTTCTGGGAAGCCAGAATCATTACAAATTAATGTTAAGTCTTTAACACCTTTTTTTTCTAGTGCGTCCATTAGTCTATGTGGGCTACCACATCCTAAGAATCCACCAACCATAATAGTCATGCCATCTTTAATATGGTTTATAGCTTCATCTATAGAAACGATTTTGTTCATTAAAAACCCTCCTTTTATTTAATCGATTAACAAATAACAAAGAATAATTGTTATTCGTTAATCGTTAATTGTAAATTATTATTTAACCGCCTAGCGTTTAACTACTACTGCGATTCCTTGTCCGCCACCTATACATAAAGTAGCTAAACCATTTTTAGAATCTCTTTTTTGCATCTCATGTAATAATGAAACTAAAATTCTTGCACCTGAAGCTCCTATTGGATGGCCTATTGCAATTGCTCCACCATTTACATTTGTTTTTTCTGTATCTAAGTTAAGTTCTTTGATAACTGATAATGCTTGAGCTGCGAAAGCTTCATTTGCTTCTACTAAATCTAAATCTTCAACAGTCATATTAGCTTTAGCTAAAGCTTTTCTTGTTGCTGGTATAGGTCCAGTTCCCATTAGGGATGGCTCTACTCCCGCTGAAGCATAGGAAGCAATTGTTGCAATTGGAGTAATTCCTAGTTCGTCAGCTTTTTCCTTGCTCATTACTACTATTGCAGCTGCTCCATCATTGATACCTGAAGCATTTCCTGCAGTTACTGAACCATCTTTTTTAAATGCTGGTCTAAGTTTTCCTAAAGATTCAATAGTAGTACCAAATTTTGGATACTCATCTGTATCAACAATAATTGGGTCTCCCTTTCTTTGAGGAATTTCAACCGCAACTATTTCTTCTTTAAATCTACCATTTTTAACAGCTTCTTCAGCTCTGTTTTGGCTAACTAAAGATAAATTATCTTGTTCTTCACGAGTAAGACCATATTTTTCTACAATATTTTCTGCAGTGATTCCCATATGGTAATCATTGAAAACATCCCATAGACCATCTTTTACCATGTAATCTACCATGGAACCATCGCCCATTCTTTGACCCCATCTAGCAGTTTTTAGTAGGTATGGAGCTTGACTCATGTTTTCTGTACCACCAGCTACTACTATGTCAGCTTCTCCAGCTAAAATAGCTTGAGCTGCTAATGCTACAGTTTTAAGTCCTGAACCACAAACCTTATTAATTGTAAAAGAAGGAACTTCTATAGGAATTCCTGCTCCTACGGATACTTGTCTAGCTACGTTTTGTCCTAATCCTGCTTGTAATACATTTCCGAAGATTACTTCGTCAACAAGGCTTGGATCTACATTTGCTCTTTTTAAAGCTTCCTTTACAACTGTAGTACCAAGTTGTACTGCTGAAACATCTTTAAACTTACCACCAAAAGCTCCTACAGGTGTTCTAACTGCTGAAACTATAACTACTTCTCTCATCTTTTCTACCTCCTGTTTTTTTTATATCTTTATACTATACCCTGGATAAATATCAAACAAAATGATATATTCCAATATTTATTTTTCAGCTATAATATATAGCAAGTATCGTGCCAAGATTTTATGATTGGTTTTTATAACTTTTAAAGTTGAAATGGCTAAATGGCTAGGAAATAAAAAATCTAAATTTCTTTTTCCCCATGCTTATATGAAGAAACCGTATATTATTTTCTACACTATATTCACTATTAAAAGCATTTTGTATAATTCCATCTACACTTTTGCCCTGTTTTGTAGCCATTTATATACAGTCTCAATTTTATTCCATCATCTTATATTTTTCAAGCTTTTTATATAATGCAGTCCTATGGATACCTAATTTTTCTGCTGCCAAAGATTTATTTCCCTTTGCTAATAATATGGCTTTTCTTATGGTTTCAATTTCAGCATTACGAACCACATCATTTAGTAATGGTATTTCTTCTATATCCTGTGAAACATAATTTTTATATTTCACAAGTCTCTCAGGTAAATGTTCAGGTAATATAAACCTGCCGGTGGACAAATTTATGGCTCTTTCCAATACATTTCTAAGTTCCCTTGCATTTCCAGGCCAATTATATGATTTTAATATACTTAGGCTTCCCTTAGTAAGTTCTTTTTCTCCCATTTTCATTTCCTTGACTAAATACTCTAAAAGATTATTAGCTATGGGGTCTATATCTTCTATCCTCTCCCTAATGGGTGGAATCTCTATTGAGATTACATTCAACCTATAATATAGGTCTTCTCTAAATTTACCATCCTTTATTTGTTCCTCAATATTCTCATTTGTTGCTGCAATAATTCGAGCATCCAAATCTATTTTTTTATTGCTACCTATCCTTTCAAATTCCTTAGCTTCTAAGACCCTCAAAAGTTTAGCTTGCATGTCCAGTGGCATGGTTCCAATCTCATCTAAAAATATTGTCCCTCCAGAAGCAATTTCAAACTTTCCTTGCTTACCTTCTTTTTTAGCTCCTGTAAATGCTCCACTATCATATCCAAAAAGCTCAGCCTCTAGCAATTCCCTAGGAATTGCAGCACAGTTAATGGGAATAAATCCTCCACCTTTTCTATAGCTGGCCTTGTGAATAGCATGGGCAAAGAGTTCCTTTCCAGTACCAGATTCTCCTGTTATGAGAACAGTGGAATTTGTCTCTGCAGCCATTCTCCCCACTTTTTTAAGATAATTCATTTTTGGATTTACTGTAATAATTCTATCAAAGGAAAATTTACTTCCTTCAATTCGCTCAATTTCTCCCTTGTACTTGTTAATCTTAGATTGTAAGTCTAGAAGTTGATGGGCTAACTCCTTTACCTCACTTACATCTTTGAAAAGCACAGTACCAACAGCACCGATGATCTTGTTTTCTTTAATTATGGGAATACGATTAGTGATCATATCGTGGCCTTGGATTCTTTGAACATCTCTTAGCTCTTTTACCCCATTTTTTACAACAATATGCATACGAGTATTTTCAATTATATCTTCAACTGGTTTCCCTACGGCAGCCTCTTCTTTTATACCCAAAAGCTTCTCATAATTCATCTTTACAATTCTACCTTGAGGGTCTACTAATACATACCCTTCATAGGCATAGTTTAAAACATCTTCAATCATTTCAATACTATCCCTAAGTTCATTTAATATATCAACCATACAATCACCCCCGTTTTTCAATTGAAGCAGCAGGGACAGTCCCCTCTGCTTCAACGAAGCAAGAGGGACTGTCCCTGCTGCTTCACATATTTTAAAACTATTTACTATTCACTAAAATATCAACTATTCTTTCACTTGCTCTTCCATCGCCATATGGATTTACAGCATTTGCCATCTTATTATATTCATCCTTATTCGATAGTAGAAGGTCAAGCTCATTATATAATCCATCATAGCTAGTACCTACTAATCTGGCAGTACCTGCTTCTATTCCTTCTGGCCTTTCAGTTTCTTCTCTCACTACAAGTACAGGCTTTCCAAATGTAGGTCCTTCCTCTTGAAGTCCTCCTGAATCTGTAACGATTAAATTTACCTTTGCCTCAAGATTTGCCATAGGCTGGTAATCAAGAGGCTCTGTTAGATGTATTCTTTCGTTATCTCTTAAAATTCTATTAGCAATTTCTCGTACTTTTGGATTTAAATGCATTGGAAAAACTAATTCAACATCCTCGTATTTTTCCAAAATATCTTTAATTGCAGTAAATATATTTTCCATAGGTTTACCAATATTTTCGCTCCTATGGGATGTAAGTAAAATTACTCTTTTATTTTTATAATCCAGATTATTTAATAAATCTAAATCGAATATATAATCTTCTTTAATAACATATTTTAGAGCATCTATTACAGTATTACCTGTGATAAATATTTTATCATCTAGATAATCTTCCTTTAATAAATTTTGTCTGTTCCTTTCTGTAGGAGCAAAATGATAGTCTGTAACTATACCCGTTAGCTTCCTATTAGCTTCCTCTGGATATGGGGAGTATATATTCCCACTACGAAGGCCTGCCTCCACATGGCCTATCTTCACCTTTTGATAAAAGGCAGCTAAGGCTCCTGCAAATACTGTAGTAGTATCCCCCTGTACCAATAGTACATCTGGTTTTTCCTTTATAATTACCTCTTCAAGACCCTTCAATGCCCTAGTTGTAATCTCAGTAAGGGTTTGGCCAGACTTAAATATATTTAAATCATAATCAGGCTCTATATTAAATATTTTTAGTACCTGATCCAACATCTCCCTATGTTGACCAGTAATACATATGATAGATTCAATACCTTCTCTCTTTTCCAGTTCCTTAATAATTGGAGCCATTTTAATCCCCTCTGGCCTAGTTCCAAATACAGTCATAATTTTCATAAAATCTCCTCCATTTTTCTATAATTTAAAAAAACGGGACAGTTATCCTGTCCCTTTGTGCCTATTTCTTTTCAAATAAGCCTATTTTTGCAGCTATAAGTATTGTTACTATAAACATGGCAACAGATAAATATACTGCCTGTCTACTATTTGCTTGAGATACTAAGATGGCAAATGCTCCAAATATAGCCGATATTCCATAAAGTATCAATACAGATTTTCTTTGAGAAAATCCTCTATTTAACAATCTATGATGTAAATGTCCCTTGTCAGCAGCTGCAATGGATTGTCCATTTAGAAGTCTTCTAAATATTGCAAAGGTAGTATCAAATATAGGTACACCCAATATTAGAATTGGAGCAATTACAGCAATTGTAGCTACACTCTTCATTACACCTTCAATAGATATGGCTGCCAGCATAAATCCCAGGAACATAGCTCCTGTATCCCCCATGAATATCTTAGCTGGATTAAAGTTAAAGGGAAGAAATCCTAAGCAAGCTCCAGCTAAAGCAGCAGACACGATGACAACACTAGAATATCCGAAGATCTTTGCTACTATCATAAGGGATATACTGGATATCATTGCAACCCCACAAGATAATCCATCTAGCCCATCTATAAAGTTCAATGTATTTGTGATACCTACAACCCAAAATAAAGTAACAGGTATGGATAACCAACTTAAGTATATCATGGGGCTACCCTTTGAAAATGGATTTGTGACAAAATCAATTTTCACATCTCCTAATATGAGTATGACTCCTGCCAAAACTTGAAATGCCATTTTAGCCTTTGGATTTAATTCCCTAATGTCATCAATGATTCCACCCATTACAATTACAGTTGCCCCTATTAATATGGAGGTTGTCTCTTTATTCAATGGTAAAAATACCAGAATAACTATAGTTACTGCAAAAAATATGGCTAATCCACCTATTGATGGCATGGCAGTATTGTGTACTCTTCTATCATCCTTTGGCACATCAACTGCACCAACTTTAAATGCTAATTTTCTTACGAATGGAGTTGCTAAAAATGAGATTATCGTCCCTAGCAAAAATGGCATCATAAGTCCTTCCATCTAAATATCTCTCCTTTTACTTAGTGCCGAATAATCTATCTCCAGCATCACCAAGTCCTGGTATAATGTATGCATGATCATTTAATTTTTCGTCTAGAGCTGCTACAAAGATATCCACATCTGGATGTGCAGTAGTTACAGCATTTACTCCCTCTGGAGCTGCAATTAAGCATACTAATTTAATGGATTTAGCTCCTCTTTCCTTCAAGAAATTGATAGCAGCTACAGCAGATCCACCTGTTGCAAGCATAGGATCCAATACTATTAATTCTCTTTCTTCTATATCTTGAGGTAATTTACAGTAATACTCTACAGGTTTAAATGTCTCAGGATCCCTATATAGTCCAATATGTCCTACACGAGCTGCAGGAATGATTTCTAGCATACCATCTACCATTCCAAGACCTGCCCTAAGTATAGGTACTAGGCCTACTTTTTTCCCTGATATAACTTGGGATTTCATTTTCATAATAGGTGTTTCTATTTCTATCTCCTCCAATGGAAGATGTCTAGTTACCTCATAACCCATAAGCATTGAAACTTCTGTAACTAATTCCCTAAATTCCTTGGAACCAGTATTTTTATCTCTAATAAATGTAAGCTTGTGTTTAATAAGCGGATGATCAAATACTACTACATTTGACATATAAAAAACTCCTTTCTTACTCCTAATTATTTTCCTCAAAGATTATACCATGTTTACCCTTCAATTTCACTAATTTTATTAACTCTTTTTTCATGCCTTCCTCCAGCAAATTCGGATTTCAACCATGTCCTAACTATTTCTACAGCTAAATCTACTCCAATAACCCTAGCTCCTAAGGCTAAAACATTTGCATTATTATGCTCTCTACTCATTCTAGCAGAATAAGTATCCCCACATAATGCACATCTAATCCCTTTTACTTTATTGCAAGCAATGGATATTCCAATGCCTGTACCACAGATTACAATAGCCCTCTCTACCTCTCCATTGATAACAGCTTCTGCAACCTTTTTCCCGTAATCTGGATAATCCACTGATTCAGAGGAAGTAGTCCCATAATCTACATATGAAATTCCCTCTTTATCTAGATATTCTTTTATATATTCCTTAAGCTGAAAACCACCATGATCACTACCTATACCAATTTTCATTTGTAACCCTCCTTTGTTATATGCGATAAATACCTAAAATTATAATATTAAAACATCTTAAAACTATTTATTCCTAACTATTTTCATCTCCATTATTGCCCTATGAATTTCATCCCTAGTTTCTTCGTAGCATAATAAATTTCCTCCATATGGATCTACTACATCCTTTTCCACTCCATATGCATATTCCAATAAGGTGAATACCTTATTCTTGGATGTTGGAAATTTTGATAGTATAAACTCCCTATGGCCTAGGGATAAAGTCAGTATTAAATCAAATTCTTCCACCAAATCCCTGTGAATTTGTGTAGACCTATATTCTGATATATCTATTCCAATTTTTTTCATAGCTTCTATTGAGTTTTTTGATACAGGGGATCCATCCCATGCTGAGATCCCTACAGATTTCACATCTATATCCAGCCCCTTTTCCTTAGCTATGGATTTTAAAATTCCCTCTGCCATTGGGCTTCTACATGTGTTTCCTGTACAAACAAACAATACTTTCATCTACTTCTCTCCTTTAAACCTTTATAACATTTCCTGAAGCTGCTTTCATCATTCTGTTCATTATTGCTAAACCAATATCAGATAAATCCACGCCCTCAGCTAAAATTATATCCACCTTAGCCTGGTCAAATAACCTTATTGTATCGAATAAATTGTGAGCAATAGTATTCACATCTTCTCTGCTTCCCAGAGAAATAATCTTAGCATCCTCACCATATTCCGTGTAATATTCTTTCGTTTCATCTGTGCACATTATTCCAACAGATTTCCCTGCTCTTATATTTTCCTTAGTATAAGCAGTAATTGACTTTACAATTCCATTTACTTCCCCACTGAATAGTAGCATCTCAGATTTTGGGGCATAATGTCTATATTTTTGCCCAGGGGATTTTGGAATAATATTATCATCTGATTTTATTATACTAGAATCTATGGCTATATTGGGAATTATTTTTCTTAAATCTTCTTCAGTGACTCCACCAGGTCGAAGAATCATAGGTATATCGGTGGATAAATCCAATACAGTGGATTCTAAACCTATTCCTGTACTTCCCCCATCAATTATCATATCCACTTTTCCTGATAAATCCTCTACTACATGCTTTGCTGAAGTGGGACTCGGCCTCCCAGATGTATTGGCTGAAGGCGCAGCTATGGGAGTCTTGGACAATTTAATTAGGTCTAAGGCTATATTGTTTTCTGGCATACGAATGGCCACAGTTTGAAGACCTGCTGTAATTACGTCTAGTACTTTATTAGATCTTTTTAGTAATATAGTTAGTGGTCCAGGCCAAAATTCTTTCATACATTTTTTGGCTAGATCTGGAATATCATCAACTAATTCCTTTACCTGGTCAATTGAATGAACATGAAGGATTAATGGGTTGTCCTGAGGTCTTCCCTTTGCAATAAATATTTTTTTTACTGCTTCTTGGTCTAAACCATTGGCACCTAATCCGTATACAGTTTCAGTGGGAAATGCCACTAGTCCACCACTCTTTATAATCTTTGCAGCTTCCTTCATTAAATCATTATCTATATTTTCTCCATCTATTTGTATTATCTTAGTTTCCATTTCTTACTCCTCTTTATATCACTTTACATCATTATATAGTATTACAATTTAATTCACAATTCATAATTAATAATTTCCATAGGCATTGCATATTTATTTATGGGAGGGATGAAAATGAATCCATGGATTATTGGGGGTATTGGACTTGTAGTAGGAATTGTTGGAATTACTTTAGGAAGTATAATTGGTATTTCAATTAAAAAAACAGAATTTGTTTTAAGTTCTTTGTTCGGATTAAGTGGTGGCTTTATGTTGTTTATAGTTAGCTTTCACCTATTCCCCGAAGCTTTTTATCTTGGTGGTAATCTGACAGTAGTATCTGGAGTGGCAATAGGTGTTTTTTTAATAATAATTTTAGAAACATTATTAGATAAGATAAGCTCTTTTATTCCAATGAAATCCAGTATAATTATTGGACTAAGCCTTGTCATACATAGTATTCCTGAGGGTCTAGCCCTTGGTTCAGCACTTTCTACAGTATCTGATTTTAGTATATTTCTAGCCATGGCACTACTCTTACATAATATTCCAGAAGGAATGATATTATCCGTCCCTCTAACTATGAATAAGGTTAAGCCATGGAAGATAATTTTACTTAGTATTTTTATAGGTATCCCTACTGGAATAGGGGCATACTTGGGAGCACAACTTGGCTCTCTATCAAATTCCATAATCCCCCTATCCCTTGCCATAGCAGGAGGAATTATGCTCTATATAGTATGTGATGAAATAATTCCAACAGGAAAAACCCTCCACAAAGGAAGGGCCTCAAGTATTTCAGCTATTATTGGATTTATACTAGGTATTATTGTATATTTTTAGAGGGACACTAATCCTGTCCCTCTGTCCCTTTTTGTTTATGATAATAAGTTTTTTAGCCTATGGACAGATTCTCTATCCTTCTCTAATATTGATCCTGCTAGATCTCTAGATTTTTCATCTAATTTACCTCTTAATATTTCTTCTGCCTTATTAATTCCCTTTGTCTCTCCTTCTATGGCCTTCTCTAATATTTCATTTGCATCTGAGTCTTCACCTAATTCCATATTTAGCATCATTTCTCCCATTTTACCTCTTATAAAAGTATTCTCATTAGGCTGACCATTAATATCTAATATATAATTGGCCAAAGTCTCAATATTTTCCCTATGCTGACTTTGGATATCCTGTAAATTATCTCTAATATCCTTATCATCTACTCTCGGTATAAACATATTAAAGCTTTCTACTGCCATATATTCACCTTGTAATAAGTCATTAAGCGCCTTTATATTTTCTCTATTTCGCTCCACTTTATTTCCTCCTCAGTAAGAATTTTTCACTTATCTTATCTTCCCTCTGATTTAAAAATTTATTCTTTTAGAATAATGAAGGTAAAATTATTGTCTATAAGCTTAACTAATGACAGAGTAAAATTGATGTGAACTATTGATGAAATCTTTTCTCAGTGATATAGTAAATACATTGAAGAGATATTTTTGTTAGAAATTTATATGTTTAAAAAACTAGAGAATTATTATATTTTCACAAAAAATAGTTATTAAGGAGCAGAAAATGAAGATTGAAGCAAGATTAATTAAGGAAAATGAATATATAACCACAGAATGGTCTGGAGGTAAAACAACAGAATTATTTATTTATCCAGAGAATACAAGGTATAAAGATTTCAACTTTAAATTTAGGATAAGCTCTGCCACAGTGGAATTGGAAAAATCTGAGTTTACAAAATTACCCCATATATATAGATTTATTACTCCTCTTGATAATGACCTTAAGCTTACACATGATAATACTGATTATATTAATCTAAAACCCTATGAAATATATGAATTTCAAGGGGACAATCATACAAGTAGCTTTGGAAAAGCAAGGGATTTTAACCTAATGCTTAGAGATGGAGCAAAGGGACAGCTGCAAAGCATTTGCATAAATAGAGAACATTCTTTAACTGAAGAAATTAATGGAAATATTTTTTATTTTATCTTTCCTTGTGATAATGATGTGGTAATTCAAGTGAATGAAGAAAATATAAATATTGATAAATTTGAAACTCTTTTACTTAAATTAAGTGGCCAAGGTATATTAAATATAAGAATTTGTTGTAACGATGATTCTAATGTTTTGATGGGAAAAGTAACTATATAGGCAGTTCAATGGAAAAGGAAAATAAAGGAATTTTAAAGGGACAGTGGTCCTGTCCCTCTGTCCCTTAACTTAATTTTTCTGCTTGGTCTGAAGTGATTAGTCCATCTATCATTTCGTCT
>CAZIII010000031.1:0-3952 GCA_964539425.1 uncultured Tissierellaceae bacterium
TCAAATCCACCTAAATCTTCATCTATTTTCTTTGCTAACTCACCTTCTGGTTTTCCACCACCATTTGGTGACATTATATCCCAGAATAATGAATGATTATAATGGCCACCACCGTTATTTCTTACGGCATTCTTAATATCTGCTGGTAAACTATCTAGGGATTTTAATATATCTTCAATGTCCATATTTTGGAACTCCTTATGTTCCTCTAAGGCTTTATTTAAATTGTCAACATAAGCCTGATGATGCTTTGAATGATGAGTTTCCATTGTAAGTTTATCTATATGTGGTTCTAATCCCTCGTAAGAATATTTTAATTCTGGCAATAAAAATTTCATTTTATCTCTCCTCATTTTCATATATATTAATTTAGTAATCTTCTATGTTTTATATATATGCCCATTTTTTCAAATGATAAACATTATCATTTACCAGAATTAAAATTTATTTTTATATTTATTTTGATATGGATGTTTACTATCTACTAAGACTCCTAATATTTTCAACTGGGTACTCTTTTGTAATTTTTCTACCAGGCAAATAATTCATAATTACTGTTAATATGAAAAATATTATGCATATTATAGTATGGAGCATCCATGGGTATTGCCAAAGTCTGTAAACAAATATATCTTTTATTGAGTCAGCAAAGGATAAAATCAGCCCATCAATTGCAATTACAGAAGTAATGAACATTACAATCATTAATCCTACATTAACAATTAAGACACCAAGTAATCCATTTAGTACTCCAACAGAAATATAATGTTTGGAGAACTCTTTCCTTGTTACTCCAAGGGCTTGTAATATCCCAATTCTATTTTTATCTTGTTCCATCTTAGACAGTAAAGTATTGTATAAAATAATACATGCAATAGCTGCAGATGTGATACCTAATAATGCTATTATTAAAGCATTATTAAAGGCTTCTTGATATAGTTGAACATTACTCTCTTTATAATTGTAAAGGGTATAGCTATTGTGATTAGCAAAAGCCAGCAACTGAGAATCCAATACTGGATCTTCTACCTTAGAATTAGTATTTATATACCATAATGTACGACCATATCTATAGGGATAGAAAAGATCTATCATGGTTTTCATCTGACTAGGACCATAGTAGCCCATTCCAAATTTGGAATTTGGATATATTGATTCCATACAATTGTGAGACCCGATAACTGTATAGGGTGCAACATTATTAGAAAATGGCCAAATCTCATCTTTATCAAAATAGTATATAATACCTCCAACAAGAACTTCTTTAGTAGCATAGGCAGATAAAAGTGATTCACCACTTACTACTTCTTTGTCAGCAGATAGGTGGATTGTATCTCCAGGTTTTATATCTTTTTGTCTGCTATAGTAGTTTTTGTACCTACTGGAATAAGTAGTTTTGTAAGAGCCAGTTTGTTCAAACATCCAGTTCATTCTATTATCTTCATTTGTAGCATCCAAGACTTTCTTTTCTTCAAAGGGACTTGCTTCTATATTACTGTCTCCTTGGAGATACATTGGGATTAGTAGAATAACCTCTTCACCCTTTGTAAATTTTGATTTGTCTATGGTTCCCTCTGTTAACATATCCTCATATCGATTATACAAGTTCCCACTAGGATCTATGCCATATATTTTAGTATATAGAGCATTACTAAGCCATTCAGGTTGACCCTCTAGTTCCTTGTTATAGTAAGAAAAATGACTATTTCTCAATCTTGATGGCAACAGATTGTCGAATGTTTGTATCATTTGATTTTTTTCAATACCTGAATACCATAGAAATGTTTGCTTACCCACTTTATATCCTTCTGTGGATTCAACCCCTTCAATTCCTAATAATTCTTTTTCTTTGGACCAAATCTCTCTAGTTGCTTCTCCAAAAAATGCTTCCATTGCATAATCTGGTCTATCCTTTATTAAAACTATATTTCTATATTTATCAAAAGAGAAGTAACAAAGTAAAACAGTAGTCAAAAGTATTGTTATAGTAATCAGAGATATCCCAAAGGATATAAAAGTCTTACCTTTATTTAACTTGAAATATTTCCAGTTAATATATTTAAAAGTCTGGCGATAAATCTTTTTGTTTTCATTTTCCTTATGCTTAATTTTCTTATGCTTTGGAGCTTTTGACATAGTACCTACTAAAGGAATTCTTATGGCAAAAAACATTGGAACAGCCATACCTATAAATAAGGCTAAACAACCTGCTACTATACCAAGTATAAAGAAGGCTGGAATTACATGAAATTGAAGATTTCTTCCTCCAAAAGCATTCATAGAATAAATAATAGCAGCAGCAAGTCCCATACCTCCAGGAATACCTAATAAAAGACCATTTTTTAAAAGATATAGTCCTTCAAAGATAAGAACTTTTATAATCTGGATATTAGTGGCACCTATGGATTTTAACAAAACTATCTTCCTTGATCTTCTCTTCATTTGGGTTAGAAATATCTGAAATATAGCTAAGGCAGTTGCAATAAAGATTACTGCTATTATAGTTAAGGTTAAAACATATTCTGTTGAAAGGCTTTGATCTGGATAAGAAAATCTATTTTGACGCAAATTAGCTGTATTTACCTCTATCTTATCTCCAGTTTTTTGGGATCCTTCTAGAGAATCATCTCGCCATTCTTCTGGTTTCCTCTTGACACTAAGCTTTTCCATGAGTTCTTCTTGTTTATCTAGATATGATTCTACTTCTTCATTGCTCATGCCATACATGGACAACCAAGTACGAAAGTCTCCATAGCTATTGATTTTCAATTCCTCAGATGCCTTTTCTCTGTTGGGATAATTTTTTTCTAATCGAGCCATTAGTTCTTCATTAAATGACCCTGAATAAAGGAAGATATTGTAATCAAATTCATAATCTGAAAAATCTCCTAAGATAGTACTATACAGGGCATCAGTAAATGACCTGCCTCCTTCTTCTGTTATAAAAGCACTGGGTGACTTATATCCTCCCAAGTCCCATTTATCCGAATAAGTATCTATTATGCCTGTAATTATAAAGTCTTTTTTTAATACGAGCTTTTGATTATACAATAAGCCCTTTTCCCTGATTATTTCAGGATTGACCTCATCCCCACTTAAGTAATAGAAAAAATAATCATTACTAGCTACTATGACAACATCGTCTATTATTTCAAAGGGAGTTTCGTGATGTCTATAGTGCTCTGGTCTACCCGATTCATAGGTGAAAATATGGTCATCATATATCTTGCTTATTTTACTTTCTATCTCTCTTAATTGCTCATCTTTCTTTTCCTTCTCCTCATTAGTCTCACCTTCCATAGCAATAATTTCTAGTCTTTTCTCATAAAGATCATCTAATTCTTTCTGATATTGGGCTTTAGATGCTTGACCACCACTTCGATGAAATAATTCTTGATTAAGATTTAATATATATTCCTTTGAATCTACATCAAGCATATGATAATTAATATCAACCCCTATTTTTTGACCTACTTCTAGGTCTAATCCCATATTAGTCATTTGGTTTAACTCTATCATTATCTCATTGGAAGCTTCAGGGTAGCGACCCTTGTATAGTGACAATCTTCCCATATCTATTAAATCTTGATTAAATGTTCCGATAACACCTGATTTAGAAGATTCACCTATGATCAAGGCACTACTTAATTTTTCTATGTCTGCTTCTGATCTTAGTTTCTCTAAAGTTCCTTCATTAGCTCCTAGATATGCAGCATTCCATTCCCCATAAAGATTTAGTCTTTGTTCTAATTTAGTTTTATCTATACTAGCTTCAAAAATAGTGGATGTTACTATAAATATAAATGATAATATTATAACCAAATTAAGTAGAAGAGTGTCCTTTTTCCTACCTTTAAGTCCTCTTCTAGCAATATCTTTCATTTTCATACGATTAATTCCCCCAATCCCTATTGTGAATTCAGTTTATACTTTTTTATAAAGCCTTGACTAT
>CAZIII010000031.1:4052-7569 GCA_964539425.1 uncultured Tissierellaceae bacterium
TCCCCCAATCCCTATTGTGAATTCAGTTTATACTTTTTTATAAAGCCTTGACTATTTCTAATCAAGGCTTTAAATTTATCTTCCCAAACTCCTTATATTTTCAACCGGATATAGTTTTGTAATATTTTTTCCTGGTAAATAATTCATAACAACTGTTATGATGAAGAATACAATGCATGCAACAACATGTAACACCCATGGATATTGCCATAAAATGTTTTCAAAAATATCCTTTATATATCTATCAAAAGTCATTGAGAAATCTCCAATTGTCCCCATTGAAGTAAAGTATAATACAGTAACCAATAGAAGGTTTGCAATTACAATTGCAGCTATCCCTTGAGCAATCCCTATTGTGAGATAATGTCTTGAAAATTCCTCTCTAGTTACTCCTAGTGCTTGTAATATACCAATTCTATTTTTATCCTGTTCTAATTTAGATACCATAATATTATAAAGGATGATACAAGAAATAGCGGCAGATGTAAGACCTAATAGGCCAATAATAATTGCATTATTAAAGCCTTCTTGATATAGCTGAGCATTACTATCCTTGTAATTGAATAGTGTATAACCATTATTATTTGCATATCCTAGTAGTTTAGCATCCATTGCTACATCTTTTTCACGTGAATTAGTATTTATATACCAAATAGTACGGCCATATTTAGTTGGGTAAATGGTATTAACCATACCCCTTATTTCCTCGAATGAATTGTTACCTAATCCCAATAGTGAGTTAGGATAAATTGACTCCATACATTCAATAGACCCTACTACTACATATGAAGCTATGCTATTTGAAAATGGCCAAAGTCCTTCTTTAGGGAAATAATATATAAGACCACCCACAGTTACTTCATTGCTTTTGTGAGCTATTATATATGAGTCTCCCTCAATTTTTTCCAAATCTGCGGAAAGGTGAATCTTATCTCCTGGTTTTATATCATTTTGCTTGTTATAATAATCCTTAAATCGACTACTATAGGTAGTGTCATAGATATTACTGTTTTTTAATAGCCAATTCATTCTATTATTCTCGTTTGTAGCATTTTTTACTTCTTGGTCTCCGTAGTTTTTTCCATTAGTATTTCCATCTAAAGGATTATACATCGGAATCAGTAGAATAACTTCTTCACCCTTAGCAAATTTTTCTTTATCTATGGTTCCTTCATTTACCATTGAAATATAGCTATTAAAAATGTCTTCCTTCGGATCAATACCATAAATCTTGGTATATAATGCATTCTTAATCCATTCTGGTTCATCCTTAAGGCTTTCATTATAACTACTAAAGTGATTAGCCAATAGGTTGGTAGGTAATGTATTGCGGAAGTTTTCTATGATCTTATTGTTTTCTATGCCTTCATACCATAGGAAGGTCTGTTGCCCTACTTTATATAGATCTGTAGATTCTATACCATCTATGGCTTTAAGCTCTTCTTTAACAGCCTTAATATGTCTAGTTGTATCTCCAAAAAAAGTTTCCATGGCATAATCTGGTTGATTATTTGCTAAAACTGTAGTTCTATACTTGTTGAAAGAAAAATAGCAAAGATAAACCGTTGATAATAAAATTGTAATGGTAATTAAGGAAATACCAAAGGATATTAAGGTTTTACCTTTGTTTAATTTAAAGTACTGCCAATTTATATGCTTAAAAGTTTGTCTGCGAATTTCTTTTCCTTCATTTTCTTTATGCTTTATTTTTTTATGCTTAGGTGGTTTTGACATGGTTCCCACTAATGGAATCCTTATGGCTATGATCATTGGAACTGTCATACCAATAAATAAAGCTACACATCCTGCTACTATTCCTAATACTAATAAGGATGGAATGACATGTAATGTAAGATTTCTACCTCCAATAATATTCATACCGTAAATAATAATAGCTGCAAATCCAAAGCCTATTGGTACTCCAAATAGTAGTCCTGTCCTTAGCAGCAACAGACCTTCACAGAGTAGGATTTTCACAATTTGAAAGTTTGTAGCTCCCATTGATTTTAATAAAACTATCTTTCTTGACCTTCTCTTCATCTGAGTTAAAAATATCTGGAATATAGCCAAGGCAGTTGCAATAAAAATTACTGCTATGATAGTTAAAGTAAGTACATATTCGGTTGAAACACTATCTTCAGGATAAGAGAAAGTATTTCTTCTAAAGTTTGATTTATTTACTTCCATCTTATTGTCCCGTAATCCTGCTCCTTCAAGGAAATTATCCATAGTAATTTCAGGTCTTCCCTTTACAGTCCAATTACCTATGCTCTCCAACCTTTCATCTATTTGTTCATCTGTGGCTCCAAACATTTGAATCCAGAACCAAGGGTCTATAACCACTTTCTTTTCCAGTTCTTCTGTTGGAATATCTTTATCTGAATAACTTGAAGAAAGCTTAGAATACAGATCTGCCTTATATGTATCAGATGTTAAAAATACATTATAGTCCATTTCATAATCTGAAAAATCTCCTAATGTATTATTATAAAATGCATTAGTAAAAGCTTTCCCACCTTCTTCTGTTAAAAATGCATTTGGAGACTTGTATTCGCTTAAATTCCATTTATCTGTATAGGTTTGAAGAATTCCAGTAACTACCATTTCCCTTTTCATTACAATATTCTGTTTTGTTAAGAAACCTTTCTCTCTAATTATATCAGGATTAACTTCATCACCAGAATAATAATAGTAAAAATAATTGTTACTAACTACTAAAATTACATCTCCAACATTTTCAAAAGGTGTCTCATGATGATTATGATATGAAGGTCTACCAGATTGTAATTCATTATAATGCCTGTCAATTATCGAATTTCTTTTTCTCTCTAGTTCTCTTATTCTTGCTTCTTTCTCTTGTATTTCTTTTTCATCTTCAGGGTTTGAAAAATACAAGATCTCTAATTCTTCGTAAATATCATCTAATTCAATTTGGAATGTTGCCCTGGGAGTTTCTTTGCTTCTCTCATAAAATTCTTTGTTCAACTTCCTAATATATTCAGATGGGTCTGCATCAACCCTTGGAATAGCAATGGCTACTTGTATTTTTTGTCCTACTTCTAAATCTAAATTCATATTACTCATCTGATTTAATTCAAGCATTATCTCATTATCTGCTTCTGGATAACGACCCTTATAAAGAGAAAATCTACCCATATCAATTAAGTCCTGATTAAATGTACCTATTACACCACATTTTTCAGATTCCCCTATTATAAGACTAGATCCCACCTTATCAATATCAGACTCAGATTGTAACTTTTCAACAATATCTTCATTAGCTCCTAAATATGCTGCATGCCATTCGCCATAAAGATCAAGTCGTTGTTCTAATTTTGTCCTATCTATACTTGCTTCAAAAATAGTAGATGTAATAATAAAAACAAACGACAAAGTTATAACCAATTTAAGTAGAAGAGTGTCCTTTTTCCGACCTTTTAGACCTCTCCTAGCAATTTCCCACATTTTCATTTATTCCACTCCTTTACCCATAAATTAAAGATATCGATTAGCTTAA
>CAZIII010000031.1:7669-16394 GCA_964539425.1 uncultured Tissierellaceae bacterium
CATTTTCATTTATTCCACTCCTTTACCCATAAATTAAAGATATCGATTAGCTTAAATAGTTCTCAGAATCTACTATTGATGAAATTCTACCATCTACAATGGTAATAATTCTATCTGCCTGAGCTGCTATATCCATATCATGAGTAACAAGAATAATAGTTTGACCAAATTTTTTTGCTGACTCCTTCATAAGTCGTAAAACTTCATGCCCTGTATTTTCATCTAGATTACCTGTTGGCTCATCTGCAAGTACTATTGCAGGCTTTGATACTAAAGCACGAGCAATAGCTACTCTTTGCCTTTCTCCACCGGAAAGTTCATCAGGATAATATGAAAGCTTTTCTCTAATGCCTAAAGTATCAATAACTTCATTAAAATGATTCATGTCAGGATCCTTCCCATCTAGATGAATAGGCATTAGAATATTCTCCTGTACAGTATGCTCCTGTAGGAGATTAAAGGATTGGAACACAAAACCTATACGCCTGCGACGCAAAATAGCCAATTCGCTATCCTTTTTATCAAATACACTTTTTCCCTCTAAGTACAATTTCCCTCCAGTAGGTTTATCTAACCCTCCTAGAATATGTAATAACGTTGATTTACCGGAACCACTACGTCCGATAATCGCATGAAAAACTCCTTCTTCAATCTCCAGATTTGAAGCTTTCAAAGCATGAACCTGTAGTTCACCTTTTCCATAAGTTTTTTCAATATTCTCTGCTCTAAGTATAATTTCCACAAAATCTCCCCCTGTTTCTATTAATTTGTCTTTCCAATTTTCTACTATGACTTCTCCTCCTTTCACTTTCAATTATAACATTCCATAGTGAAAAATACCATAATATTGAGAATCTTTGTTTTATTGACACATCTTAGCTATTAGTGATTAATCAAATCATATAATAATAGACACCAAATAGAATTATATATATACTTATAATTGTGGAGCTTTAATTTAAATATATCTTTTATGTAAGTATAATAGGAGATTAATAATAATCCAAAAGAAGTAAAGGGGGAATACAAGTAATGGAAATTATCAAAACCAATAATCTTACAAAATCTTACGGAAAATCAAGGGGAATTATAGATCTTAATTTAGTCGTTAATGAAGGGGATATCTTTGGTTTTATTGGACCAAACGGGTCAGGAAAAAGTACCACTATTCGTACACTTCTAGGATTAATTACACCTACTTCTGGTAGTGCAACCCTATTTGGAAAGGATTGTATAAAGGATAAAACCTCTATTCTATCTAGTATTGGCTATATGCCATCTGAAGCAATGTTTTGGGACGGAATGAAAGTGAGTGATGTTATCTCCCTATCGGCAAAATTACATAAAAAAGATTGCACCGTAGAAGCAAAGAAGCTATGTACTAGACTAGAGTTGGATGTTAAGAAAAAGGTAGAGGAATTATCTCTAGGAAATCGTAAGAAAGTAAGTATTGTCTGTGCCTTACAGCATAAACCTAAGCTATATATTTTAGATGAACCAACATCTGGACTTGATCCCCTCATGCAAAGAGAGTTTTGGAGCTTATTGGAAGAACGACACAATGAAAATGCTACAATTTTCATATCATCCCATGTTCTTTCTGAGGTTCAGAGGCATTGTAAAAATGCAGCAATTATACGTGAAGGCAAATTGATTGTATCTGACTCAGTATCTAAACTGTCACAAACAACTACAAGGCGAATAACATTACATGGAATTTCTGAAATGCCAATTTTAGAGGGTACTAAGGATTTAGCCCTAGAGAATAGAGTCGTGAGTTTTCTATATCAAGGTGAAATAAAGAAGCTTATCTCCACCCTAAATGGGCTTCCTATCACTGATATGACAGTACTAGAACCTACTTTGGAGGAAATATTCCTACATTATTATGAAAAGGTTGGTGAGTAGAAATGATATTGTTTGTTCATGAACTGAAACGTAGTAGAAACTCTCTACTAATTTGGAGTAGTATTGTAGCTTTTATGATTTTTATTGTTATGATTATGTTCCCTGAAATGAAAAATCAAATGGATGGAGTAAATGAAATG
The DNA here is from genome assembly GCA_964539425.1 of uncultured Tissierellaceae bacterium. Lineage (GTDB taxonomy): Bacteria > Bacillota > Clostridia > Tissierellales > Tissierellaceae > JAVKTS01. The sequence continues at coordinate 9,718 of CAZIII010000031.1, forward strand.
TTCACAAGCATGGGGGATTTTACTGCTGCCTTTGGTATGGATAAAATAAACCTTGGTGAAGTCATGGGATTTTATGCTATCGAGGGAGGCAATATGCTTGGAATTGGAGGAGCGTTTTTTGCCGCTTTATTAGGAGTTGGTGCCTTGGCTAAAGAAGAAGCAAATCATACTGCTGAGTTTCTATTGACTCATCCAATCAGCCGATATCGTATCGTAAGCGAAAAATTACTTGCAGTAGTTACTCAGGTTGTTTTTTTTAATGCTATCTGCATGGTGGTATCTATTATTTCCTTCTATATAATTGGTGAAGATATTATTTGGGATAAATTTTTGTTGTTCCATCTAGCACAATTTCTAATGCATATTGAAATTGCCTGCATATGTTTCTCTCTTTCTGCTTTTTTAAAACGTAGAGGTATGGGCATTGGATTAGGATTAGCTGCACTTTTGTATTTTCTAAATATTATTGGAAACATCAGTGAAAAGGCTGATTTAGTTAAATACATTACCCCATTTCGCTATGCAGAACCAGCGGACATTATTGCAGATTCATCCATTGATGGTACTCTGATTATTCTTGGAATTACTTATTCTTTAGTTTGCCTCGCCTTGGCTTACTGGAAATATAATAGGAAGGATATAGCAGCTTAATCTTGGTAAAAGTAAATCCCTAATGGATTTTTCCATTAGGGATTCATATGCATAAAATTTCTTTATACCCTTCTTCAATAGCACTATCTGTTATTTTTAGATATTCCTCTGGACTTGGCATTGAAGTAGTAGGCAGCTTGTCTAAATTTGGTAACATTTCAAAAAACTCATCTGAGCTAATATCAACTTTATCTCTATAAGTTCTATCTTTTATGGTGATATTAAGTGGTGCAACTCCAATATTATCCTTTAACAAAATCTGCATATATCTTCCCATCTTTTATTTCTATAATTCTATCTGCCTTTTCTGCTATCCTTTTATCATGAGTGATTACTATAAAGGTTGATTTAAATTCGTTGTTTATTTCTCTTAATAAATTATATACTGTTTCTGTTGTTTCTGAGTCAAGGTTTCCTGTTGGTTCATCACCTAGTATAATCCTTGGGCTATTGATAAGTGACCTTGCTATTGCTGCCCTTTGTTGTTGTCCTCCTGATATATCGGTGGCTTTGTTATTTGTTACTTTATTTAATCCTACTATTTCTATTAAATCCTTAGCTCTTTTTAATGCTTCTTTACTTACTTTATTATGTTTTATCCTATATGGCATCAATACATTTTCTAATACAGTAAACTCTGGAAGAAGATAATGAAACTGAAATATAAAGCCTATAGTTTCATTTCTAAGAACTGCAAGTTGTTCTTTGTTAAAGCTGGTTATATTTTCTCCATCTATCAACACATCTCCGCTAGTAGCCTTGTCTAATGTTCCAATAATGTTCATCAAGGTGGATTTTCCACTGCCTGACGACCCTATTATTGAGTTAAATGAGGACTCTTGGAAATTCAAGTTAATATCGTATAATACCTGTGTCTTTATCTTATCTCCATAAATTTTGTTAATGTTTTTAAGTTCTAAAATATTAGCCATTCTTAATCACCTCTATTGGATTTAGCTTAGAAGATCTTCTAGCTGGTATTAGTGCTGCAATAGTTGAAGAAGCAATGGCTATTACAACAGATAAACTTACAAATTTAATATCTAAATAGAATGGTACTAGTGAAGTGCCATCTGGATTCTTAACAAATGTGGAGAATAAATACGAGAATCCTATACCAAGGCCTGTACCAATTATTGCTCCTATAACACCTAATAATAGTCCTTGGAATAAGAATATTAAACTTGCATTTTTATCTTTTATTCCCATAGCTTTTAATATACCTATTTGTCTAGATTTTTGAACTACTGAGATTGCCAGTACTGATGATATACCTAGTAATACAGCAAGTAGAACAAATACTTGTATCATTATACTAGATGCTGATTGACCCGCTAAACCTGATAATAGTTCTTCGTTTTGTACTTTCCAGTTAGTTGATTGTAATCCATTCTTTTGTAGGTCGCTATCTAAGCTTTGAGCTATTATATCTGCATCAAATACTTTTTCTATTTGGGTTTCTATTGCAGATAAGCTACCTTCTTTCTCAAATATTTCCCCTACATTATCTATGGTACTTATTGACCATGATTTATTTAAGCTTGCTATTTTTAAATCCAATACGCCTACCAATTTAGGCTCCATGTACCTACCATCTGGTGTTAAAAAGGATACATTATCTCCTATTTTAATTCCCAAATCTTGAACTAAGTCTTTACCTAACAATATCTCCATTGATGATGATGGCAGCTTACCTTCAATTAATTTTTCATCAAATTTATATATTTGATTTGCACTTTCAAACTCAAATCCCCTCATCAAGACAGGATATGTTTCTTCATCTTGTAATACAAATCCTGATGCATCTAAGGATTTAGATACTGCAGTAAATCTACTATCACCTCTTAGTTTATTTATTATTTCATCATTATCTTGAAAATAGTTTTCCTTTCCTTTAAGCTGTACTGTTATATGTGAAGAACTACCTATTGTCTTGTCTATTAATGATACTTGTAATCCATCTATTAAGGACCCTATAAATATTTGAACCGATACCCCAATAGCTATACCTATTGCAATAAGAGCTGTTTGTCCTTTACTAGATTTTAAAAATCTTGTTGCTATACTAAATGATAATTTCAAATTTATTCAACTCCCTTGCTTAAATCTATAATATCCTGGAAGCTATTAAGTAAATAATCTCCCCCTACTTCTTTGTAAGCATTAGGATTGGATAAAAATGCACTTCCTCCTAATAAGAATGTTATCTTGTTATTTGTGGATAATTTTATGCTTTCAATTGTTTTCTTTACAGAAATCAAGTTGTAATAGTTTGTGACACTTATACAAAGATATTCTGGTGATACTATTTCTACTGCTTTTAATATTGTACTTCTTGGTGTTTTTGCACCAATGAAGATTGAATTATATCCAGCTATTGTGAAGAAATCGGATACCATTCTTGCTCCTAGATCATGGTCTTCATATTCTGGACACATTACTATTACACTACCTTTATTCTTGCCACCATAATTATCCCTTTCTCCTAATACATAAGGGAATGCAGCCTCTATTATATTTCTTATGATTCCACTTCTTACATGTTCTCTCCAGATTAAATCATCATCATTAGGATATTCTTCAATTATGTGATTCAATGCTGGACTTAGTATGCTTTGATATAAATCTACTATATATATATCTTTTTCCTTTAAAGCTGATATACAAAGATTAAATGCTTTTTCTTTATTTTCTTCTTGTAATAAGGCTAATAATTTCTCATATAAAACTTCCAAATTTGACACTCCTTTTAGTTGAATTTAAATATATATACCCTTTAATTAATCATTTAGTTAATTGTTTTCTAGTTAATCACATTGTTTTTATATAACAATCTAACAATTGGCTTATTTCGTCTATACCCCCAATAGGTATCTTTACAAACTATATAATATCTGTTATAATACCTCCTGGGGGTATTTCATATTCCTGAAAATACATAATGGAGGTTTTAAATTTGGAAGTAAAAAAGAAGATAAGAAAAAAAGCTAATATTATTAAGAATAGCTGTGTCGCCTGTGGCACTTGTATTAATGTATGTCCCAGGGATGCTATAAAAATAGTAGAAGGTGTATTTGCAGAAGTTGATGAAACAAAATGTATAGGATGTACTATATGCACAAAAGAATGTCCTGCTTCCATCATTGAAATGAATACTATAGAGGAGGTAGTCCCACATGTCTAGTAAAAGAAAGAAAAAATGGAATGATTATCTTTATATTGTATCAATAGTATATTTGATACTTGGTGTATTCAACATACTATTTGCTTGGTTAGGATTAATATGTTTTCTAGTACCACTGATTATATCATTATCAGGTGGTGGAAAATCATATTGCAACAACTACTGCGGTAGAGGTCAATTACTATATATTCTTGGTAAAAAACTCAAGCTTTCAAGGAATAAGCCCATGCCAACTTTTATGAAATCAAGCTACTTTAGATATGGCTTTTTAACATTTTTTATGATAATGTTTGGAAATATGTTATTTAACACTTACTTAGTTTTTTCAGGGACTAATGGTCTTAAGGAAGTTGTGACTTTATTATGGACTTTTAAACTTCCGTGGAACTGGGCAGATAGTAGTATTGTAGCACCTGGGCTTGCTCAATTTGCCTTTGGGTTTTTTAGTGTAATGCTTACTTCTACCATATTGGGAATGATTACCATGGTACTTTATAAACCAAGATCTTGGTGTGTTTATTGCCCTATGGGAACTATGACACATGGAATATCCACTATTAAGTATAATAAAAAATCAAAAAGCATGTGATCCATCATTCTATCACACGCCACTAAATCATAAACCTCTTGAAATCAAGGGGTTTATGTTATATGTTTTTTTGTTATTCAAATTCTAAAGCTTATATAATTTCATCTCTAAACTCTAAAATATCACCTGGTTGACAGTCTAAAGCCTTACATATAGCCTCTAAAGTGGAGAATCTAATGGCTTTAGCATCCAGCCATACCCCTTTAATACAAGGTAATGATCATCATTCATCAGAAGGTCTGAAACTAAAAATGGAAGAATTGCATTTATACTTTTATCTCCCAGTGTTTTATATAATTCTGAAGATATCCTCCTGACTTCACCTCTTGTTATCCCCTTAACTCTAGATAGACTTCCAAGTCTATTTTTTGTATGAGCTATGATATTTTCAAATAACTAATTTCTACCATAAAAAAGATATCTAATAAGTAACAAAAAATAACCCGAATGTAATAAGTTCTTAGAATCTTACTACACTCCGGTTTTTAATCTTGTTATTTTTCTTGGATGATATCTCTTAAAATGCTAGTTCCGCGAATCTATGCAGTGCTGCTGCAACCTCTGCCCGGGTTGCTGTAGCCTGCGGATCAAAGAGATTAGCATTTTTACCGCTTAGAATGCCTGTCATCTGCATTTCCTTCACGGCTTCCTTGGCGTAGACACTAATTTTTGCGCTGTCACCAAAGATGTTTTCTCCATGGACTTTAGGTAGTGTGAATCCGGTGACTTTAGCATAGTTAAGCAAAATGGCTGCCATCTGTTCACGGGTAATGGATTGATCAGGTTCAAATTTCTCATTACCAGTGCCCTTTACAATATTGTTTTTGCTTGCCCATTCAATATAGCCCATATAGTAAGCATCACTTTTCACATCAGAGAAACTGCTCCCATTGTAATTTCTCACATCTACTTTTGTCAACCTTCCAAGTGCAGTTACAAACATTCCTCTCGTCATATCAATATTAGGACTGAAGGTAGTGGCTGAAGTGCCACTAAATAGACCTCTGTTTACTACAAACTCAATATCTTCTTTTGCCCAATGGTTTGCAATGTCCGTAAATTCAGCTACATCTTCTTTGTAGCCTACACCATAAGTGGAGAAGTGGTTGGTACTAAAATGCAATACCTCTTTCACTCTGTCATATACAGATTTGTCGAGCCAATGTACATTGCCATCATTGTCTATATAAACAGCGTTCACATTAGCAGCTTTCTCATTTACACCAAGGGTGTACGGTATAGTTACGGATACAATTCCTCTGCCAAAGCTCTGTACCTGTTTGTCGTTGCTGTAGTTCACCTTGAGGTCAAATACTGGACGGCTGCCAATGGCTTTTTTTGCATCTCCAATCAGCTTGTCGCTATCCCTGCGGTTGGCAGTAATGTTGACATCAGATTTTGCCTGCTTATTGATTTCCTGCACTGTATCCAAATCCATATCGATTCTGATATCAGGGTTGTCCACCACAACAATAGTATTGACTATTTTATTTGCAATGATGGTGTCCTGCACAGTCTTTGGAAGATTGACTGTGATATTAGAGTCGGTCTTACTACCAGTGTCTACACGGAGTACCACTGTAATACCATTTCGCTCATTGCCCTTTTTCTTAGCGTCTTCCAATGCTTTATCAAAGGCATTAATTACTGTTTTATCTGTGATATTTACTATGCTGTTACCCTTGTTGTCTACTGTTCCGGTAACCTTGATCTCACCCTGTGTCGGAGAATCAGGATTATCTAGTGTAGGTGAAATGACTATGACATTACTACTACTGTTGTCTGATGAACTTCCAGAGCCTGAGATGCTTCCACCATCTCCGGAGTCGCTATCAACACCAGAGCTATTTTGATGATAGCTTGCGGTCACGGTTACTGCTTTTGCAGGCATGGTAAATGTTGTTGTCTTTGCGGCTACATTAGCAAAGGTTACATCCGTACTGCTCCATCCTGTGAATGTATAGCCACTTCTGTCATATGCTGTAATTGTAACAACCGCGCTCTCGGCATAGTTTCCACTGCCTGTGCCATTTGTTACTGTGGCAATGAATAGCCGCTCTGTTACAGTTAAGGTCCCCTTTGTATAGGTAATATCATAACTTGAGGCTTTTTCCACCACTCCACCCGAAGGGATAATGTCAAAAGTTCCTACAGTAGCTCCATCAGTAGTGATAGAAATAGTAGGAGGTGCTATCACATCATCACCGTTCACTAAGCCTATAGCTGCAAAAGTAAAGTTTGGTAATTCATCTC
>CAZIII010000032.1:0-15844 GCA_964539425.1 uncultured Tissierellaceae bacterium
AGCATTGAATGTCATCTGTACATTCAATGCTTTAAAATCACCCAAACCCTTGGTATTACTAAACCCTATCGTCTTTCTAACTTCACGATTGCTTCAACGTGTGGCGTCCTTGGGAATTGATCCATACATTTTGCCTTGTCTACCTTATATCCTCTATCAATAAATACCTTCAAATCCCTTACAAGAGTAATAGGATTGCAGCTCACATATACAAATATCTCAGGATTAAAGTCTATTATCTTATTTATTGCCTTTGGGTGGATTCCGTCTCTTGGTGGATCTATTACTATTAAATCTGGTCTGTCCTTTAGCTCATCTACAGCCTTTAGTACATCTCCAGCTATGAAATCCACATTATCTAAATTATTTAGCTTAGCGTTTTCACGAGCCTTATCTACTGCTTCCTCTACTATTTCAATACCTATTACCTTCTTAGCCACAGGTGCCATTATTTGAGCTATTGTTCCTGTACCTGAATATAGGTCGAATACTATCTTATCATCTATATCCCCTGCAAATTCTCTCACCATAGTATATAGCTTTTCAGCACTTAGGGTATTGGTTTGAAAAAATGAAAATGGCGATATATTAAATTTTAGTCCAAGCATTTCTTCAACAATATAATCTCTACCATATAGTAAATCCAGCTTATCTGCCTTTACTACATCAGATAAACTATCATTAGTCGTATGAAGCACTCCAACTATTTTACCTTGCAAGCAAAGAGAACCATCCCCCATACTTTTGAGGAAATCTTCTTTATCTAACTCTTCCTGACTTGACGTCACTAGATTTACAAGTATTTCTCCTGTAGACTTTGCCTTTCTCACTACCAAATGTCTTAAAAACCCTATATGAGATCTTTTGTTATAAAATGGAGTATTTAATTCTTTAAAGTAATTAAGAATAGCTGCAAGTATATCAGTGAAATCTTTATCTACTATATTACACTCTTGAACATTTGCTATTTCATAGAACCTACCCTTATGATGAAGTCCCAATGCCAATGGTCCGTCCTTTTCTTCATCACCAAAAGTGTATTCCATTTTATTTCTATATCCTTCTACTATTGGGCTTTTTTCTATTCCAAGAAAATTTATATCCAATTCCTCTTGCTCAAATAAGTCCTTAATTTGATTTTCTTTTAATATAAGTTCATTTTCATAGGATAAAGTTTGATAAGTACAGCCACCACAGATCCCAAAATGAGGACATCCTATTTCTGTTTCTATAGAAGATTTTTCTAGTACATTTACTATTTTAGCCTCAAGAACCCCTTTCCTTTTTCGTCTTACTCTAGCCTCCACCTTTTGCCCCTCAATTCCTCCCTTAAACTTAACCTTTTGCCCTTCATATTCTGCCATACCTTTGTTTGGAAATCCTACTCCTTCTATTTTAAACTCTATTAATTCATTTTTCTTTACCATTATTCCACTCCTTCAATTTATCTATTAGGTAAGTGGGACACAACTCCTGTCCCTCTGTCCCAAAATCTATCTAAGATTTCTTTCATATCTCTATTGTTTTTAATATTTTTAGCTCCTGACCATTCATTGGGAAATAGAGATTTATATCTTTTACTCCCATATCTGTCATCTATAAGCAAAATAGCCCCTCTATCCTCAGGAGATCTGATTACTCTACCTGCTGCTTGAAGTACCTTGTTCATCCCTGGAAATACATAGGCATATTCATAGCCTTCTCCTATATTGTGGTTAAAATAGTCTTTGATTATATTTCTTTCAAAGCAAATAAGGGGAAGTCCTACACCTACTACAATAGCTCCAATCAGCTTTTCTCCTGTTAAGTCAATCCCTTCAGAGAATATTCCACCCATTACTGCAAATGCTAAAATTCCATCTTCATTAAATCTCAGCAAGAATCCTTCCCTTTCCACTTCACTCATTTTACTATCTTGAATGATTATATTCAAGTCTTCATTTCTATCTGTGATTAATTCATATACCTTAGTCATATAGACATAGGATGGAAAAAATACAAAATAATTTCCCTTCTTAGCAGAAACAAAATTCTCTATATATTTTACAATATCTATATAAGTCCTTTCTCTATCCTTGTACTTTGTAGATACTTGATTGGCCACTGTTAGGCAAAGATTTTCCTTGGGGAAAGGTGAACTAAGTTTGATATTATAATCCCCTTCTTTTCCTCCAAGTAGATCCATATGGTACTCCAATGGAGTTAAGGTAGCTGAAAAGAGTATAGCGCTTCGCCCCCTACTCATGGCATGGGACAGTAAAGCAGAAGAATCTACACAATATAGTTTTAATACTAAGCCTTTCGACTCTTCTTTGATATAAGTTACATAATGTTCATCATAGAAATCAGAAATCTTTATGAAAGTAATAAGGTTGAAATATAGTTCAAGAACCTTCTCATATTCATCATGCTTTTTCTCCTCAACAAGCCAAGGATCCATTACTGTCATAAGCTTCTTAATTGGATAGTATAGTTCATCTATTTCTTCTCTTTGATAGTATTCCCCGTCTATTTTCAAATCCTTCCTCAACTTATTCATCAAGCTATTACATTTGTTCATACTCTTGTATATAGGAGGGTATTTCTCCTTAAATATATCCCTTAGATTAAGAAAGGAGCTTTTGTTAATTTCTGCAGAAAACATCTCCCTTGATCTATCTACCAGATTATGTGCTTCATCTATTAAGAAGACATAATCATCCTTATCATCACCAAAAAATCTTTTCAAATATACTTGAGGATCGAATACATAATTGTAATCACATATAATTACATCTGCCCAAAGACTTACATCCAATATAAATTCAAATGGACAAACATTATGTTTCTTAGCGTATAATATAGCCAAATCCCTAGTAATTAAATCCTCATTTTCAAAAATATCCATTATAGCTGCATTAACCCTATCATAATGCCCCTTTGCGAATTCACAATCCCTGGGATTACACTTCACTTCATCATTTAAACATATTTTATCTTTAGCTGTAATCACTATGGTTTTAGCTCTTAAACCCTTTTCAGTCATCATTTCCATAGAAGAAATAGGCACTTCTCTTGTTATAGTCTTTGCCGTTAGATAAAATATCTTTGAAGCTATTCCTTCTCCAATGGACTTAATAGATGGAAACAAAGTAGACATGGTCTTTCCAATTCCTGTAGGAGCCTGGGCAAATAGTTTTTTCCCTTCTTCTATAGTCTTATATGCAGCTACAGCAAGTTCTCTCTGTCCTTTTCTATAGTTGCTAAAGGGAAATGACAAATCTCTTATGGATTTATCTCTAGTTTCACCCCAATAAAATGTAACACTGGCCCATTCAATATATTTATCTGTCAAAAAGAAGAAAAACTTCTTCAGCTCTTCTAAGGTATATTTTCTTCTAAATATTTTCTTTTCCTCTGATTCTATATGGAAATATGTTAATTGAATATCTATATGGTCTAAGTTATTTTGAATAGAGTACATATATCCGTAGCATTTTGCTTGAGCCCAATGTAGCTCATTATAATCTTCCTCTATATCTTCCAAGTCCTTAGTAGTACTTTTTATCTCATCTATTATGATTTCATCAGGATAAATAAATATACCATCAGCACGACCTTGTAGCTCTATGATAAAATTCTCATAGGATACTTCATGCTTCAATGTATATTCTGCTTTATATTCATGACCATAGGATTTTTGCACCTTTTGATGGGCTAGTGTTCCATCTAAGGCTCTTGACATAGACATGAAACTATTGTCAATATCTCCAGTTCTGCATACAAATTCAACTAAATTCCTAACGGATACTTTTATTATATTTCTCATATTCTCATCCTTTAAACAAATATATAAGGTGACACTAAGATCCTCATTACTTTATTATAACAAAAGACACTCCTAATAGAGTGTCTTTTATAATTATTTATTTGATTCTACTAAAATATTTTCAAAATTAGTTATACCTAAAGGACTAACTCTTACTCCTGCAATATTTTTCTTTGAAGCAAATGCAATCTTAGGATGGTAGATAAATACCCACGGATAATCATCTACTAAAATCTTTTGTATTTCCTTGTATATTTCCATCTTTTTATTAGGATTAATAATTTCCTTTGCTTTGTCCATGAGCTCAATTACTTTAGGATTATTATATCGTGTAAAGTTTGTTTGATTGTTATAATTGAATAATGGTTGAAGATAATTATCTGGATCCCCTGTATCAGCTATCCATCTACCAATGAATAAGTCACATTTAGCTATGGTTTCAGGTCTTAGATAATCCCTAGGGGATATTTTCTTTACTTCAAGCTTAAGCCCCAAGCTTTCCAAATCTCTTATCACATATTCACTTATCCTATAGAACAACGCACTATCAGGTTCATCCCTGATTACCACTTTTATTGTAGAATTTGCTTTGCTAATACCCTCTTTTCCTAAGATATCCTTTGCGGCTGAAGTATTATATGAAATACTTGGCAAATACGCATTATCTACAATACTTGGAGGTATAGGTCCCTTAGCTTCTTCCCCCAAACCACCTAATATATCTTCAATTATTTTATTTTTGTTTATAGCCATATTTAGAGCTCTTCTCGCTTCCTTACTCTTAGCAAATATGGAATTCCCTTCTAGATTAAAACCAACATAATAAGTACCCATCAAATCCTTTAGTTCAATATTAATATCTGATGTTCTCTTAATCTTTTCAAGACTTTCCTTATTATTTATATTTGCAAAATCATAATTACCATCTATAAGCCCTTGAGCTATATCATCATTCCTATAGTTGACAATAATTTTATCTTGATAAGCTGCTCCCCCATAATAATCCTTAAAGGATTTTAGCACACAATACTCATTAGTTACTTCATCCAAGATATAAGGTCCACAGCCAGTGAGTTTGCCTTTTTCAACATCTTCCTTAGCTAATATACTAGCGCTAAACTGCCCCAAGTTTAACAAAAATCCACTATATGGGCTAATTAATTTTATGGCTACTCTATGGTTATCAAGTACCTTAATACCTGTTATCTCCATTGCCCTACCATTTATATAATCCTCAGCACCTTGAATATGCTCTAGGAACCAAGTATTAGGAGAACTTAGTTTAGGACTCATCATCATCTCATAAGAATATTTCACATCTGCAGCAGTTATTTCCCTTCCATTATGAAATTTAGCTCCCCGTCTTAGACTAAATATCCAAGTAACTCCATCATCTTCTACATGCCAACTTTTAGCCACACCTGGTGATATTTCCCCTGTTGATCCAATATATAAAAGTGAACCATAAATATTGAATAATAACTGTGCACTTTCCTGATCATTGGCCATTCTAGGGTCAAATTCTAAAGGCATGGAACTCAAAGATGTATTTACAACAGATTCCTTATCATCATCATCAGTTACAATCTCCTCTAACATACTTTCTGATATTCTACTTAAATCATTGGATACCTGTGATAAAGTATCTAGGGCTGTCTTTGCATATTGAGTATTCATTGAAGCAATATCAACGAGGAATGTAACCTTCTTAGAGTTTTCAGTCATATCAATGGTACAGTTTATTACATTCTCTAGGCTTTGTGTCTGCTTAGATACAGCATTGTTTATTTCTTCAGTCACAGATGTAGTCGTATTGATGGCAGAAATTATTTCATTAAAAACAACCATAGTGTTATTTGCAATTTCAGTACCCTCATTAATTTTGTGCATACTATTATCCATTGCTTCTATGGTGTTTCCTATTTCTGCATTCATTTCTTTTATAATCGTAGCAATTTGAGCTGCCGAACCACTGCTGTTTTCAGCTAGTTTCTTCACTTCACTAGCTACAACAGCAAAACCTTTCCCGGCTTCCCCTGCTCTTGCTGCCTCTATAGATGCATTTAGAGCAAGTAGGTTTGTATTATATGAAATACTATTTATGATCTTTAACATCTTATTAATATCTTCTGCTTTTTCATTCAGCTTATTAACTACAGATTTAGCATAGTTCATTGAGTCTTCTATCTCTTTCATTGCATTAATAGAATTGCTGGCAGCATCATTCCCTGTATATGCAGTAACTAAGGTATCTACAGCAATTTGTTTTGAGTTCTCTGCACTAGCATTGACTTCCTCTGCCAATGCAGAATAATATCCAATTTCATTTATTACCCTATTAATAGAATCCATTTGAATATCAACATGATCAGCTAAATCATATGTAATCTGTATTAAATTATCCGTGGCAAATGCTGTCTCATCAATTTTCATAGCCATTCTATCAACAATATGTTCTTGGTTATTCTTCAACATCCCTATATCCTTAGATGTTTTCTTTACCTCCATCTCTTCTTCCTTCCCCACTGGTACAGATGCTTCTCCCGTTTTGTTATTTCCCTTAAAAAGCTTAAACATTTCATCCCCCCATTAGCATCTTGTCAATATGAATGTGAACCCATTGTTCGACAATAAATACTCTTATATGTAAATATTATCACACTATTCAAATGATTCATATAATCTATATTATATTATTCTACATAAGTTTGCAAATTCCTTCTTTTTTATAAAAATATTCTAAAAAACCTTTATCTAAAATAGATAAAGGTTAGAGCCACTTTTTATTTACTTGTTTAACATTATAATCCCTGTCACTAATCCCACAATAAGGGCATCTCTTTATGCCACGTTCCTTGTCTTTTACGAACATAACAGGCTTAGAACAATATGGACACCACAATTGTCTAGGTTTTAATTTTACTCCTTCTGGCATTGATATATCAGGGATTTTATTATTTGTATTTATTGCACCAAACATATCTATTTGCTTATCCATAATTTCACCTTCTCTAACTAATCCTTTTAATACCCTTTTCCTTCAGTCTACCATTTATATATGCAGAGGCTATTGTATATAAAACTGAGAACAGAGGAATGAACAATAGTATTCCAAGTACTCCCATTAAACTTCCACCTACTGTTACAGCAACAAGTATCCATATAGATGGAAGCCCTGAAGCCTTTCCTACCACATGAGGGTATATTAGATTTCCTTCTATTTGCTGTATCACTAAAAACATAATAATGAATAATAAAGCCATCTTTGGACTCTCAACTACAATCAAAAATACTCCTATAAAACACCCAACAAAAGAACCAAATATAGGAATCAAAGCTGTTACTGCAATAACAGTACTAATCATTAGGGCATAAGGGAATTTAAATATAATCATGGCTACGAAGAAAAGTACCCCAATAATTATTGCTTCTAATAATTGTCCCGATAAAAAGTTCGCAAAGGTATTATTTGATAATGTCCCTATATAGAATATTCTATTGGCAACTTTCTTCGAAAACAAAGCTAATATTACTTTCTTTACTTGCCTAGTTAATGTTTCCTTTTGCAATAGTATATAGATTGAAAATATAAATCCTACAGTAAAAGTAATAATACCACTAATTACTGATGAGGCAATGGAAAATGTGGATCCTAGCCAAAGGAATACGCTATTCTTCAGGAAAGAGAATATATTACTTTGAATGGTATTCCAATCAAGGTCAATACTATTAATCCAATCCATTATCCATGGGTTATCACTTAAATTGTGTTGAACATAAATTATTGTATTCTTCCAATAGGTCGGTAGTTTATCTGCCAAATCTTTAGTTGTTCTAGTCAACTCTGGAATTATAATAAACAGGACTATGAAAATAGTAGCTAAAAACACTAAGAGGGTAATGAGGTAACTTAAGGGCCTTCTAAGGCTTTCTTTAATCCTTTTTAGTGGTGATTTTGGTGAGAATAATTTACTTTCAATATAATTCATTGGATTATTGAGAATAAAAGCTATCCCAGCACCAAGAATGAAAGGAGTTATAATCGCTAAAAACTTAGAGGCTATCCCCCAGATACCAATAATATTATATAGTAGCCACATCAATACAATCGCAAAAGTAATTAAAAGCATTGCGTTTTTCATCTGTTTTGAATTAAATTCCATAAATAAAATCACGTCCTTGTTAGTGTAAATATTATAGCAATACTTTTAATTATATCTTCTGCCTTTCAATATCACTATATATCTTTATATTATCATAATATATTAATAGATGGTTATGCAAGTTAATTTATAAACATTCCTTCTTGAAATTGTCCATTAGAAAAAATTCTATATCTGAAGTATATTCTGATAATTGATTATAGTTAGTATAAGGATTTTATTTTAGCAATCTTATTAATAAATCATATATTATTTTAGAGGTTTTCACTAAACTATCAATGGAAACCCATTCATCAGCAGCATGATAATTTTTTCCATCAGTTCCAAAAATAAATGCTGGTGCTCCTACCCTTGTTCCAAGATAATTAAAGTCTCCAATACTAGAGAAATATGCAAATTGCCCATTAACCCCAGTAACCGCTTCTATACTTTCTTGGAGTTTTATTGTATATTCATTATCTTCATCCACTACATAGGGTTCAAAACCATCAACTCCTTCGTGAGGTGCTTCCCTAAATACAATTTCGTATTTACTCCTAATATTTGCCTTAGCTGCCGCAGAGTTTACTTCTTCAATTAAAAGATTCTTATCCTCTCCTCTTACCGTATGTCTAAACACTGTGAAGCTAGCTTTTTCTGCAGTACTAGCAGCAGCTCCTCCACCACTGATATCTATAACGACTAAAGAACCTTTGCCTAATTTGGGGTCTTCGATCAATGGAATATTTTCCAATTCAGTAATTAGTTTAGCTGCATCTACTATTGCATTAATTCCTAATTCAGGATTAGCTGCATGGCTAGCCTTACCATATAGGTTTACTTTATAGTTATATCCCCCTCTTGCCCCTAAACATACACAAGGAAAATCAACAGCAGCAAATCCACTACTTGGCTCTGCTATCAATGTCATATCTATATTATCCAATATTCCATCTAATATTATAGCATCCGTTCCTAATCCATAAGGTCCCTCTTCATCAGATACAAGGGAATATACTATTTCCCCATTGAAATCATCTCCATTGCGTAAAAAAGCCTCTAAAGCTATCATTATGGCAGCACAGCCACTTTTCATGTCCAATGCACCCAGTCCATATAACTTGTCACCTTCAATAGTTGCTTTTAGTGGATCCCTTGTCCATCCATCTGTAATTGTAACCGTATCTAAATGTCCATTTAAATGAATCTTAGGACCTTCTCCCTTTCCTTTAATACTTCCTACTAGATTTAATCCATTGAAGTTTGTAACCTTACCTTCATAATACTTATGATAATCCACAGGTACATTTCTATCCTTTAACCACTTATGAGCAAATTCCATTACCTCTTGCTCTTTGAAATAGGGGCTATATATACTTATGAGATTAGATAATATGTCTATTAAATCTTGTCTACAGTCGTCCATAAACTAACCCTCCCTTAATTTTTTATTATTATAACATATAACTTATTATTTTCAAAATAATCCAAAAATTATTGTCTATTTATATTTGTAATGATAAGATGAATATAAGGAGACTAATCTCAAGAGGTGATAAATATGGTTAATATGAATGTAAAAGAGCTTCCAAAGTTATTCAACAATTTTGATTTTCTATTAATAACGGATAAAGAAGGTTATATTCAGTACTATAAGACTGTTAATAATATTGGTACTAGAATAGTAGAGGATCCGGTTGGTATGCATATATTAAATTTACATCAGCATCTTGATAGTGATACAAGTACAGTCATGAGGGCTTTAATAAACAATGAAATAATTATAAATGAAAAGCAATGTTTAAATATATTTAAAGAAAGAACTGTTACAGTTCTAGTAACCACCTTGCCTCTTATATGCAACAATGAAATAATAGGTGCAATAGAAATTGATAGATACTTTGACAAGGATTTAGTAGACTTTGATAAGCATAATTTAGAAAATAATATGACAAAGAATCAGTTGTTCTTTACAATTGATGATATAGTAGGGACAAGCCCAGAGATGAAAAAAGTAAAAAAACAGATTTTAAAGGTGGCACAAACAAACTCACCTGTAATGATATATGGAGAAACCGGAACAGGTAAGGAGCTAGTGGCAAAAGCAATACATAACCATAGTTTTAGGAAAAGTAGCCCGTTTTTAGTACAAAATTGCTCTACCATTCCTTTGACACTGGGAGAGAGTATTCTCTTCGGAACTACAAAAGGAAGTTTTACTGGTTCCCAGAATAAAGTTGGTATTTTTGATATCGCTGATGGAGGCACCTTAGTCCTAGATGAATTAAACTCCATGGAACTAACCCTTCAATCTAAATTATTAAGAGTAACAGAAAATAATTGCTTTAGGCGAGTAGGTGGAGAAAATACTATACATGTTAATGTAAGATTAATATCTACTTTAAATGAGGAACCTGAATATCTCATGGAATCTAATAAAATAAGAAAAGATTTATTTTATAGATTAGGAGTTGTACTTATATATATACCTCCTCTAAGAAACAGAAAAGAAGATATACCTACTCTAGTAGATACATTTATAAATGAATATAATTTAAAAATGGATAAAAATATAAAGGGTATAAGCAAAGAAGTCTTAGATTTATTTATGACTTATCACTGGCCTGGTAATGTTAGAGAAATTAAACACATTATTGAAAGTGCTTTTAATTTTATAGAAGACGACATAATAAAAATAGAACATTTACCAGATCATATCTTTAAATTTAATAAAGGTGACAGTAAGAAAATTGACTTTAAAAAGATAAAAGAATTCGATCTATCTCAGGTCATAAAAGAAACTGAAATAAATTATATTAATTCAGCTTTGGAAAGTAGTAATACACTCAATGATGCAGCAAAATTATTGAAAATATCCAGGCAATCACTTAAATATAAAATTGATACCTATGGGATCGATATTAGTCAAAATTAGTCAAAAATAGGCAAATATTTTTTTGCCTATTTTTGTTTTTTCAATATATTGGAAGTATATTAATTATATAATTGTAGTCCTACCTTTCCTCTAGGTCTTGAATTTACTTAATATTTAGATTAATCTAAATATTAAGTATGTTGGCATACTATTTGCAATATATATTAATAGATTCAAGTTTTTAATATATAGGAGGTGAACTTATTACACTAACCAACAGTTTTGTTAATACAAAAAAATAAAGGAGGGAATTTAATGCAAGGTTTAATTGACGCAATCATTAATTTTTCGAATTGGCTTTGGGGAATCCCAATGTTGGTAATTTTAGTTGGAGGAAGTTTATTTTTAACTATTAGATTAGGATTTGTGCAATTTAGATATTTTGGATATGCAATGAAACAAACCTTTGGTAAAATGTTTAAAAAACAAGATAAAGGTGAGGGTACCATAACTGCTTTCCAAGCAGCATCAGCTGCTTTAGCTTCAGCTATAGGTGCTTCCAATATAGTTGGTGTACCAGTAGCAATAGCTTTTGGTGGACCAGGTGCTATTTTCTGGATGTGGATGGTAGCTCTTATAGGAGCAGGTGCCAAATTCTCAGAAGTAGTATTAGGTATTAAATACAGAGTATTAAATGAAGAAGGAGAATATGTTGGAGGCCCTATGTACTTCCTAAAGAATGGTGTTGGAGGAACATTTGGTAAGGTACTTGGTGTAATGTTCTCATTCTTCCTAATGATTGAACTTGTACCATCTATAGCAACTCAATCTGCATCATTCGTACAAACTGCCACTACTATCAACATGCCAAATTGGTTAAGTGGTATATTATTAGCTGGTGTAGTAGCTTTAGTAGTATTTGGTGGTATAAAAAGAATCGGAAGTGTTACTGAAAAATTAGTTCCACTTATGGCAGTATTATATGTACTAGGTGCTTTAATAATAGTTCTCATAAATATTACAGAATTACCAAATGCAATCGGTCTTATATTTAAACATGCTTTTACTCCAATGGCTGCAGTAGGAGGATTCACAGGTTCAACTATAGCTGCTGCTTTGAGATGGGGTACAGCAAGAGGAGTTTACTCCAATGAATCTGGTATGGGTACAGCTCCAATAGCACATGCTGCAGCTGTTACTGATCATCCTGTTCGTCAAGCTATGTGGGGTATATTTGAAAATGTAGTGGATACTTTAATAGTATGTACCGTAACTGGTCTTGTTGTAATAATCACAGGTGTTTACCTAAATATTCCTGCTAGTGAAGCAGCAACTATGCCATCACTTGCTTTCCAAACACTACTTGGTGCTAATTTAGGAAGTTTGATAGTAACCATAAGTATAGCACTGTTTGTAGTTTCAACAATCATAGTTATAGTTTATTATGGAGAGAAACAAGCTGAGTATTTATTTAGCACTAAGTTCTCTAAGGTAATGCGTGTTGTTTATATATTAGCTATATTAGCTGGAGCATTTGGAGGACTTGAGTTCTTATATCAATTCTTAGATATAATGCTAGCTCTAATAATTATACCTAATATGATAGGATTATTATTGTTAAGTGGTGAAGTTAGAGACTTGAAAAATGAGTACTTTAGTAACCCTGAGTTTTATGAGAAGGCAAAAGTTAAAAACTAGGATGACTTAAATATTTATCATCAAGGAGGTAATTGGGATGAAAGATCTTAGTACTAAGATTAAAAATCTTACTATTGAATTAACCCAAGTATATAGTGTAGTTGGTTCAAAGGAAGAAAATGATGCAGTAGAAAAAGTATACCATAAGTTTAAAGAAATGAAATATTTTAAAGATAATCCAGCAATGTTTAAGTATGTGGATGTGAAAAACGATAATCTAAACCGAAAAAGTGTAATGGCTTATGTAAAAGGTAAAAAAGGTAATAGCAAAAAAACAGTTATACTAATCGCCCATACTGATACAGTTGGTACATCTGATTATGGAACAATAAAGGATTATGCAATTAAACCTCTTGAGTTAAAAGAAAAACTAAAAGGTGTTTCCATTCCAGAGGATGCCTTGAAAGACTTAGAATCTAATGAGTATCTATTTGGTAGAGGTATATTCGATATGAAATGCGGCCTTTCTACTCTAATGACTATTGTAGAAGATCTATCGGATAATATAGAAGACTTGGAAGGAAATATAGTTTTTGCTGCTGTATGTGATGAAGAAGGTAATTCAGGAGGCATGCTAAATGTTGTTCCAGAACTTGTAAAACTTAGAGAATTGGAAGGATTTGAATATCAAGCATTAGTAGATACAGATTATATGGCTCCAAGATATGAAGGGGATGAATCAAAGTATATCTATGTTGGAACTGTAGGTAAATTGATGCCTTCATTCTATATAGTTGGTTCCGAAGCCCACGGTGGCGACCCATTTAGAGGTTTGGACCCTAACCATATATCTTCGGCTATAGTAGAAGAAATGGATTTTAACACTAAATATAGTGATGAAGCTGAAGGAGAAGTAACTGTTCCACCGATTTCATTGAGACAACAGGATTTAAAACCTGAATACTCAGTACAAACAGCTCGAACCAGTTATTTATATTTCAACTTTGGTACTCATAGTAGTACTCCTGATGAATTGATGGAAAAGGTCAAAGTTGGAACTAACTTAGCATTCAAAAAAGTTATAGATACTCTAAATGTAGAATACAAAAAATACTGTAACTTCAATAAATATCCATATGCTAGCCTTCCATGGACTCCAAGAGTTATCTCTTATGATGAGCTTTACAAAAAAGTTAAAGCTGAAAAGGGAGATGAAGTTGATAGCTTAATTGAGAGAATGAATAATGAACTCCTTGCAGATGAAAATGTAGATGATAGAGTATTTGCATTAAAGATGGTAGAAGCAGTTCATAAAATGTGGTCTGATAAAGAACCAGTAGTTGTAGTTTACTTCTCTCCTCCATACTATCCTCATATCTATGTAAAAGGTGAAACGGAACTGGAGAAGAAGCTATTAAATGTAATAAATACTGTAATTGATAACACTGAATCAAAATATGATATACAGATGAAGAAATTCTATCCTTATATATCAGATTTAAGCTATGGAGCTGCACCAAGAGAAGAAAATGCAGTTGAATCATTGAAAAATAACATGCCAGGATTTGGTGTGAAATATAATCTACCGATTGAAGATATGCAATCTTTAAATCTTCCTGTAGTAAATATAGGACCTTTTGGAAAGGATGCTCATAAGTTTACAGAAAGGCTTCAAGAAGATTATTCTTTCAATGTAGCACCTAAGCTTGTATATGACACAGTTATTAATCTATTGAAATAACAACAAAAAATCTGTTGCTAGAATCTAGCAACAGATTTTTTTATCTTAGAAGATCTACTTCCTACTATTTGATAAATACATAAGAAAGTATATATCCCGCTATCAGCCCTCCAAGATGAGCCGTAATACTAATACTTGGCACAACTATTGTAAGCACTAAATTTACTCCTATCATTGAAATGATACTCTTTCTCCCCTCTGGGGTTATCATTTCTTTGTGACGCTGAATTAAATATAGAAATGCTCCAAATATACCAAATAAACTTCCTGATGCCCCAGCTGATACAGAAATAGGGTTAAAAATATAAGTAGCTATATTTCCCATCAAACCAGTTAACAAGAAAAAAAGTATATATTTTTTCTTTCCTAAAAATCTCTCTATTTGTGTTCCAAATACATAGAGAGCATATCCATTAAAAAACAAATGACTTATGCCTATATGAATAAAAATCGAAGTAATAAATCTATAATATTGATTATACTTGAAGATAAAGGGAGGAAAAAAAGCCCCAAATCTGACTAAAGTTTCTATATCTTTGGTTCCACCATTTAAAGTAATTACAATAAAATAAATAATAATTATCAATAAAAAAATAAAAGTTACTGGACTCTCTTTAATAAATCTTGATACTTTTTCTCTTTTTATATCTATCACCCTTTATATGTAAATTTGTATCTTACTTGTAATCGATCACATTTTTTGCTATTAATCAATTACCATTAATTCTATTATACATTAATAATTACCCATTTACCATGAATTATAAGCTTTTTTGTGTTATGATACTATCTATGAAATGATTTAATAACTATTTCATAAATTACATAATTTAGTGAGGTGTTGAAATTCTAAAAAGGAAAGATCTGATGAATACATACCTTAGAGAAGTTATTCTCAATATAATTCTCTTTCCCACACTAATCTACCTTCTATATAAGTTTTTTCAATTGAACCTTTATAACTAAAGGGCTCACCATTTAATACTACAAAATCTGCATCTTTACCAACTTCTAATGAACCTACCCTATCCTCTATGCCTAGGGCTTCCGCAGGATTAATAGTCATCGCCTTTAAGGTTTCATCAAAAGGCAATCCATATTTATGGGATATTGCTCCATATTGTAGAAAATATCTGCAATTTAGGAAGGGATGATCAGTCATTAAACAAACCTTTACTCCATTTTTTGCTAGTATAGCTGGATTTTCATCTGATATATTAGCATTTTCCACCTTTGTAGCAGCAGAGAGTCCTGGCCCAACCATAGCAACTACATTTTTCTTACCCAAATATTCTGCAACTAAATGTCCATCGGTACAATGTTCTATACTATAGTCTATATTAAATTCCTCACATAATCTCACTACTGTAACAATATCATCATGTCTATGGGCATGAACCCTAAATGGTATTTCTTTATTTAGTACCATAAGACCTGATTCAAGATTTAAATTAATATTAAAGGACTTCCCTTCATCTTCAGCCTCTTTCTTCTTTTTCCCATACTCCTTAGCATCATTAAAATATTCTCTAATAAGAGAGGCTACTCC
The DNA here is from genome assembly GCA_964539425.1 of uncultured Tissierellaceae bacterium. Lineage (GTDB taxonomy): Bacteria > Bacillota > Clostridia > Tissierellales > Tissierellaceae > JAVKTS01. The sequence continues at coordinate 15,754 of CAZIII010000032.1, forward strand.
CATACGTGTAGCTGGAGAATGTCCTTGGCTTCTACCATGGGCTCCCTTAGGGTTTTCACCAGTAGCACCTTTCAGACCAGTAGGGCTTTTA